>NZ_JBHZGN010000030.1:0-84165 GCF_049334135.1 Metapseudomonas cellulosilytica
CCCATGACCCTGGCAAAAACTCCCCTGCATTCCCTGCACCTCGAACTCGGCGCGCGCATGGTGCCCTTCGCCGGCTATGCCATGCCGGTGCAATACCCCCTCGGCGTGCTCAAGGAGCACCTGCACACCCGCGAGCAGGCCGGCCTGTTCGACGTCTCGCACATGGGCCAGATCCGCCTGCGTGGCGAACACGCCGCCCGCGCCCTGGAAAGCCTGGTGCCGGTGGACATCCTCGACCTGCCGCTGGGCCTGCAACGCTACGCGCTGTTCACCGACGACAACGGCGGCATCCTCGACGACCTGATGGTCGCCCGCCTGGCCGACGACGAACTGTTCCTGGTGGTCAACGCCGCCTGCAAGGAGCAGGACCTGGCCCACCTGCGGGCGAAGATCGGCGAGCAGTGCGCCATCGAATCGCTGTTCGACTCCCGCGCCCTGCTGGCCCTGCAGGGGCCGGCGGCGGCCGCCGTGCTCGGCCGCCTGGCGCCGGAGGTGCAGACCATGACCTTCATGCAGTTCCGCGCCGTGCGCCTCGATGGCATCGACTGCTACGTCAGCCGCTCCGGCTACACCGGCGAGGACGGTTACGAGATCTCGGTGCCGGTCGCGCAGGCCGACGCCCTGGCCCGCCGCCTGCTGGCCGAGGCGGAAGTCCAGCCGATCGGCCTCGGCGCCCGCGACTCGCTGCGCCTGGAGGCCGGCCTGTGCCTCTATGGCCACGACATGAGCACGGCGACCACGCCGATCGAGGCCAGCCTGACCTGGGCCATTTCCAAGGCGCGCCGCGCCGAGGGCGTGCGCGCCGGCAACTTCCCTGGCGCCGGCCAGGTCTTCGCCCAGCAGCGTGAAGGCGTGGCTGAGAAGCGCGTCGGCCTGCTGCCCCAGGAGCGTGTTCCGGTGCGCGAAGGCGCCGAGATCGTCGACGCCGATGGCGCGGTGATCGGCCGCGTCACCAGCGGCGGCTTCGGCCCCAGCCTGGGCGGCCCGGTGGCCATGGGCTACGTAGCCGCCAGCCATGCCGCCCTGGACAGCGAGGTCTGGGCCCTGGTGCGCGGCAAGCGCGTCGCCATGAAAGTCGCCAAGACCCCCTTCGTGCCGCAGCGCTACTACCGCGGCTGATACAGAGTCCCTCGACTGCCCCGCCACGGCGGGGCCTTCAAAGGGTGGAGGCGCGAGCCTTCGCCCTTTTTCTTTGCCCGAGCCTCAACGGTAGGGTGCGCCGTGCGCACCAATGGCACCGCGCGGGATGTCCGTGCGCACAGCGCACCCTACGGCGGGGCTTTCCGGACATAAACCCACGCTGAAGAAACGACGCTAACCACCTGAAAAACAAAAACCTTCAGCCTTAACCATCACGACACAATCCCGTCATCAATCGGTCATCCGCCGAAGGCAGATTCTCTGCTCAACTTTCCTGGGGAGGATCTCCGATGAACGACAAGAAGAACCTGATCAAGCCACTGGCCGCCACCCTGCTGGCCGCCGCCCTCAGTGCCTGCAGCATGCAGGCGCCGGCCCCGGCCAAGCCGGTGGCCCTGGATAACGAAGACTGGTACCAGATCCGCACCGAGAAGGACCTGTTCGTCTTCGACGACTACGCCACCTACCGTGAATTCGTGAAGAGCGGCACCGCGCCGATCAAGCAGAGCACCGGCAAGCAGGATGGCTTCGGCCGCAATATCGTCCTGGTACTCAAGGCCGCCGACCAGGGCAAGAACCCCGACACCCTGTCCGCCAAGCGTTTCCTGGATGTCAGCCTGCCGCCGGCCCTGCCCTTCTACGGCGAGCTGCGCGATGAAGAAGGCATCATCTATGTGTTCAGCCGCTACGGCGACATGATCGACATGCAAAAGATCGGCGAACCGACCTTCAGCTACGTCGACATCGGCGGTGGCCCGGAAGGCCAGCGCGTGGTCTACGTCCTGACCAAGGAAGAGCCCAAGCCGGTTCAGCAGATCGCCCTGTTCCATTCGAAGTACCAGTAATCCCCTGACGCGGCCGGAGTTCCCCCTCTTCCCCGGCCGCTTCCACCCCGCCCGAACCGCTCTACCGCCTGCCCTCCAATCGCCGCCGCCCGTCTTCGGGACACATCCTGAAACATTCGGCGCCACGCCTAGAGCCAGAAGCCACTGGCCATCAGCAACGGCGAATTATTGTCATTCAGCCAATTGCGCGCCCCAAGTGCGCGGTCTTTAGTCGTTTTATTGGCGCTTTGACCGCGCGAGCCGCTTTTTTGGCGGTCAGCGCCTTCGTGCAAACGGATGGGGAAGTACGAGCCCTGGAGCACTGCATCCATGGCGGGCCGTTCGCGCGAATTCGTTGTGGGGAGGTGGAGTACATCCATGAAAGACAAGAACTCGCGACAACCGAAAAACAACAAGAACAGGTTCGCGGACGAAACCCGGCGCGACTTCCTCAAGCTCTCCGCTGCCGCGGTGGCTACGCCCGCCCTGCTACGCGCGCCGGCGACCGAGGCGGCCGCACCGATCTTGCCGCCCAGCCCGGCCACCACACCCTGGGTGATGGAACTGCCCAACCAGATCGTTCCCGCCGCCGCCGTCCCGAACCTGGCACCGGCGCCAACCGAGTACGCCAACCTCGCCGGTGGCGAGGCCGGACGCAACCCGCACCAGCGCTGGGCGCAGTTCAGGCCGAGTGCGGAGTACTACGAACTGCGCGCCCAGGAGCGTGAATGGCAGTTCAACCCGGCCTTTCCGAAGCAGAAGGTCTGGACCTATAGAGCTGCCAACACGCCGGACAAGGAATTCAGCGCCACGGTGATGGCCCGCTATGGCAAGCCGATGATCTGCCGTATCCATAACGAGCTGCCGTCCAACCATACCGGCTTCGGTACACCGGAAATTTCCACCCACCTGCACAACCTGCACTGTGGTTCGGAGAGCGACGGTTTCCCGGGCGACTACTACAGCGCGACCAAGGCCGGCCCTACCCTGACCGCCTCAGGCAGGTTCAAGGACCACCTCTATCCCAACGTCTACGCCGGCTTCGAAAACCTGCAGGACAGCATCGGCGACTACCGGGAGGCCCTGGGCACGCTGTTCTATCACGACCACACGCTGGACTTCACAGCGCCCAACCTCTATCGGGGCCTGGTCGGCTTCTACCTGCTCTATGACCACTTGGACTCGGGCAACGAGGCCGATGCGACGCCAGGTGCGCTGCGCCTGCCGAGCCATCCCTACGACTACCCACTGATGTTCGCCGACCGCCGTTTCGATGCCGGCGGCAAGCTCTACTTTGACGAAATCAATCCCGAAGGCGTACTGGGCGACAAGGTGCTGGTCAACGGCATGATCGAACCGGTGCTCAAAGTGGCCGCGCGGCGCTACCGCTTCCGCCTGCTGAATACTGGGCCGAGCCGGTTCTACGCCATCTCGCTGGTGAACGCGGGCGACCTGAAGCAGAACTTCACCTACATCGGCAACGACGGCAACCTGCTGCCCAAGCCGCTGCTCAACCAGCAGACCGTAACCCTGGGCGTGGCCGAGCGCGCCGACATAGTGGTCGACTTCTCCAGGTACCCGGTGGGCACCACTCTCTACCTGGTCAACCGCATGCGCCAGGAAGAGACCCGCGGACCCAAGGACATCCGGGATACCGGCGTGCGCGTGCTGAAGATAGTGGTGGATCGCTGGCCGAGCGCCCAGGACCTCAGCCAGGTGCCGGCCAACCTGCGCCCCTTGCCGCCGCTGGACCCCTACGAGGTGGCCAACGCGCCGGTGCGCACCTTCGTCTTCGAGCGCTCCAACAACATGTGGGCGATCAATGGCCAGTTCGTCAATGTCACTGCACCGCGCTTCAAGGTGCCCAAGGGGCGTGGCGAGATCTGGGAGCTGGTGAACATCGACAACGGCTGGTCGCACCCCATCCATATCCACTTCGAGGAAGGCCGCATCATCGCGCGCATCAAGAACGGCGTCTCGCAGCCCATCCCCGCCCACGAGCAGGGGCGCAAGGATGTCTACGTGATCAACAGGGCCGAAACCATCCGCATCTTCATCCGCTTCAGGGACTACGTCGGCAAGTACGTGATGCACTGCCACAACCTGATCCACGAAGACCACGCGATGATGCTGCGCTTCGACATCGAGTAGCGGCAGGAGGCACCAATCCATGAACACTCGCAGAAAGCTGATTGGCGGGCTGGGCGCCGGCGTACTCGGGCTCGCCGCCCTGGGCGCCCTGGGTGCCGCCGCGGAACGCCGGCCGACACCCCGCACGGGCGCGGCCAGGTTCCCCAACCCCACCCTGCTCACCCACGAGGGAAGGAAGGTCGCGTTCTACGACGACCTGATACGCGGCAAGGTGGTGGTGCTCAACATGATGTACGCCAGTTGCGGCCGGAACTGCCCGACCGCCACCGCGAACCTGCGCAAGGTCCAGCAGATGCTGGGCGAACGCCTGGGGCGGGACGTCTTCATGTACTCCCTGACCCTGCAACCCGAACTGGACCAGCCGCGCCACCTGCGGGAGTACGTCGACAAGTTCGGCATCGGCCCCGGCTGGCAGTACCTGACCGGAGACCCGCAGGATATGCTCGACCTGCGCTATGCCCTGGGCTTTTATGACGTGGACCCATTGGTGGACGGCAACCAGTTGACCCATACCGGCATGGTGCGGATCGGTAACGAAGCGACCAGTCGCTGGACCATGGCGCCCTCGCTGACCGACCCGGAGCACATACTCTCGGCCATCAATCACGTCGACCATCGCGTCGAACTTACCGGCTGGGCCATCCAGCAGCAGTCCTGAACCACCCAGGCGCCTCCGGGCACACCCCGGAGGCCGCCTGGTGTATGATGCGCGCCTCCGGCCCAGCCTCGGGCCAAGCCTCAACGCAGCAGAACACCATGACCAGCCAAGACATCGACCAGGCCGACGCCCAGTCCCAGGAAACGCCGGCCACCGAAGCCGTTCCAGCCAAGCCGAAGAAGCAGAACGTCCCGTGGTACCAGACCCTCAAGGGTCACGACCGCGGCCAGCGCCCCGGTCCGCATCCGCGTGGCTCCCGTCGCTCCATGGGCAAGCGCTGATCCTCGCACTCGTGTAGAAGGCGAACCTCTTCGCCAGCCGGGCCTCAGGCCCGGCCTGCCACAACACCCTCCCGCACCTGCTACGCCTTTTCCCGTCTTCTCCAGGACACCCCCAGCGCATCGATGATTGGCCGGCCCGCCGCTCTGGAACGGGCCTTTCGTGCCACACAGGTCAGATGTGTATGAAGTTTGTCCGCCTTGTAATCGAATAATTCGATTATACATTCCCATGCAAAAGGCCTTTCAGCCCTATGCAAAAGCGCCTTTAAGTTCACTATAACGTGTTGTTTTTTATAGGACTAAAACAACTATCAATGGCGTCGATGGCAACCATCACTCAGGATCACTTCATCATCGAAATCACATCAGTAACATGGGCCCCGTAGACGAATTTCACCCCCCTCACCGAGGTGCCCAACATGAAAAAGCAAATCCTTGCCAGCCTGTTCATCGCCAGCCTGTCCGCCACCGCTTTTGCCCTGCCCCAGGGTGCCGTCGTCGCTGAGGGTGGTTCCGATCGCACCCAGAGCGTCCGTGTGGCTGAAAGTGGTGCCGAGCGCTCCGAGTCCCTGCGGGTTGCCGAAGGTGGTTCCGACCGCACCAAAGGCTTCGATGTGGCTGAAAACGGTTCCGATCGCACCAACGCCTTCCGCGTCGCTGAAGGTGGCTCCGATCGCACCAAGGGCTTCGATGTGGCCGAAAGCGGTTCCGACCGCACCAATGCCTTCCGCGTCGCCGAAGGTGGCTCCGATCGCACCAAGGGCTTCGACGTGGCTGAAAGCGGTTCCGACCGCACCAATGCCTTCCGCGTAGCCGAAGGTGGTGCCGACCGCAGCGGTGCCAACCGCATCAGCTGATCCCGGAGCCGTTCAGAGGCAGGCAATCACGATGTATGCAAACCCTCGAAAGGCAGAAGGCGCCACCTGTGGCGCCTTCAGTCTTTTTGGGGAAGGAAACCTGTAGGGGCGAATTTATTCGCCAAGCAGGCCGCAGGTCTGCCCAGGAGTCTTGCAGGGGGCAGCTGCGCCGCCCTTGGCGAATGAATTCGCCCCTACAGGCCTAATCGGCCACGCAAGCCTCGAACGCCGCCTGCAATGCAGCCCCATCAATGGACCCACGCCTGCCGATGAAAATCAGTTGGGTATGGGGCTCCCCCTCCCAGACCTCTTCCGGCTTGATCTCACTGCGGCTGCCCACCAGATGGAGGATGCAGCGCTTGCCTTGCGCTTCGGCGATCTGGCACACGCCCTTGGCGCGATAGATGTCGGTGGGCAACGTGGACAACGCTTGGCGCAGGGCCTTGAGGGATAGCGGACGATCGCTGGAAAAGCTCCAGGTATCGAAGATCGCCGCGTGGTCTTCCTGTGCAGTGGCCAGCACCGGAGCCTGCACAGCAGCAGCCGGACGGAAGCTCCAGCCACCCGTGAAGCGCCCGACGCCCAGCACCAGTTCCAGCGGCACCTCGCCGTACTCGCACTCCAGCAGCCTGGCGTTAGGGTAGAACCAGCGTGCCTTGAGGGCGTCGAGCTGTTCCCGATCGACCCGGTCCACCTTGTTCAGCACGATGATGTCCGCCACATCCAGCTGCTCCATGGCCAGCTGCGCCATTTCCCCTTCCAGCGTTTCGAACTGCTCGGCATCCACCACCGTGAGGATGCTGTCGATGGCCAGCGCCTCGCGGAATTGCGGGTAACGCAGGGTGTTGGCGATCTTGCTCGGGTTGGATACGCCGCTGGCCTCGATGACGATGTATTCGGGGCGGTTCTGGCGGTCGTCCAGCAAGCGGCCGAGCTGCTCGATCAGGTCGCTCTCCACGGTGCAGCAGATGCAGCCGTTGGCCAGGCTGACGGTGGTCTGGGTCTGGCTGACGATCAGCTGACTGTCGATGTTGATGGCGCCGAAGTCATTGACCATCACCGCCATGCGCAGGCCGTGGTCGCTGGCGAGGATGCGGTTCAGCAAGGTGGTCTTGCCAGCACCGAGGAATCCGGACACCAGGGTCACGGGTATGGGTTCGTGTCTGCTCATGATCCAGCCTCCTGCCCCGGGTTCCTCAGAGAATCTCCGGCAGTTCGCCCTGCCAGGTGGCGGCATGGGTCGTGTCGGCGAATTCGCCATGACGGTCCCAGGTCACCTCGCCTTCCAGCAAGGTCAGCTGCACCTGGGTGTTGTGGATGTTGCCCTTGGGCGCCACCTCGAACAGGTTGCGGTCCAGCACGATCAGGTCGGCAGACTTGCCCACTTCGATGGAACCGGCCTTGTCCTCGATGCCCATGCACCAGGCACCGTTGAGGGTCATCACGCGGATGGCCTGTTCCAGGCTGATGGGTTCGCCGTAGAAACGTCCTTCCTCCTCGCAGTAGGGATTCTCGCGGGTGACCATGGCCTCGAAACCGATCCAGGGGTTGATGCTGGACACCGGCCAGTCGGTGCCCATCACCGCCACGCCGCCGTGTTCCAGCACGCCCTTGAAGTTGTAGGCGCGCTGCATGCGGTCTTCGCCGAACACCGCGCGGGCATAGGCGAAGGAAGACGGGAACCAGCCCACCGGGGAGAACTCGGCGGTGACGTTCAGCTCGGCGAAGCGCGGCAGGTTGGCGTCGAGCAAGGTGGTGCTGTGGGCGCACTGGTGGCGTACGCCGCTGTAACCATTGCGCCGGCGGGCCTCGGCCACGGCGTCGAGGAACAGGTCGGAAGCGCCGTCACCGGTGCAGTGGGCGATCACACGGATGCCCCGGCGGTCCATGTCCACCACCATGTCGGTGATGTGTTCCGGGGTCAGGTTCAGATGGCCGCGCCAGGCGCTGTCTCCCGGCCAGGCGCTGGACAGGTAGGACGAACGGGATTCGTGGGTGCCGTCGAAATGGAATTTCACCGCGTTGGCGTTGAGCCGCGCGCTGCGGTAGTAGTGGCGCTCGCCGGCCAGCAGCTCCCAACGCCGCTTCACCGGGAAAATGTCGTCCTGCCAGCTGATGGCGGCTTCCACCCGCACCGACAGCTCGCCGGCCTGGTCGATGGACTTCAGGGCGTTCAGGCGATGCTCGCAGACGTGGACATACTTGGTGCCCACCACGCCGTGACCGCTCTGGAACCAGACGCCTTCGCGGTAGGCGCGCTTGAGGGCGTGCTGCGGGGTGGGCGGCATGGCGGCGTGGATCATGGCGTACGCCCCGTCCACCAGGATGCCGGTGGGCTCGCCCGTCACGCTGTCGCGCTCGATATAGCCGTGGCGCGGGTCCAGGGTCTCGGCGTCGATGCCGGCCAGCTCCAGCGCTTTGGAGTTGACCATCATGCAGCCCCAGGAACGGTCGAGGATGGCCAGCGGGCGGTCCGGCAGGACGCTGTCCAGCCAGTCGCGATCCGGCACCAGGCCGGCCTGCTTGAAGGTGTAGCGGACGAAGTACTGGCCGTAGACCCAGCCATCGCCCGGGTGGGCGGCGGCGTAGTCGAGGATGGCCTGCTTCACCTGCTCCGGCGTCGGGTCTTCCAATCCCACTTCCAGGTAGCCCGCGTAGCCGGGGGCCAGTTTCAGGTCCGGATGGGTGTGCATGTCGTAAAGGCCGGGCATGGCGAAACGGCCCTGGAGATCCAGCACCTGGGTGCGTTCACCAATCAGGCTGTCCATCTCGGCGACGGTGCCGACGGCGATGAAGCGGCCGCCACGGATGGCCACGGCTTGCGCCCAGGGATTGGCGGCATCCACGGTGTAGATGCGGCCGTTGGTCAGCACCAGGTCGGCGGCGCCGGCGGGACCTGGGACGTTGCTGGAGCGGTAGTCGGTGGGGTTACCCATGGCAGTGACACCTTTTTCGAAAGCACGCGGGCTTGCCGCCCGTTCTGGGAAAGTCGTTCTGGAGTTCGATACGGCGGGCCGGACGGCCCGCGCGTGATCATTCGTCGTCGCGGGCGGGAATCCACCACTCCTCGCCACGCACGGTGCGGATGTATTCCGGCCAGCGGTAGCGATGGGGCGCCTGGAAGTCCTTCGGCAGCAGCGGTGCCTGCCAGTGCGTACCGCCGATGCCGCCGCCGGTGCGCTCGACGAACTCGGCGCGGGCGGCCGCCAGCAGGTCCGGGCGGGTGAGCAGGTCCACCAGGGTGGCGGCGATGGTCTTGGCCGCCACCTGGATCATCGGGTCGATGGTCTGGCGGATGCCGCCGAGAGCGTTGGCGACCCAATCCGGGTAGGTGTAGCCGGCCGGCGCCGAGAGCATCGGCCGCGCCACCAGCAGGCGCACGGTGGGGCAATGCCAGGTGTATTCCGGGTAGTCGTCGGAGGTCAGGTGTTTCTGCCAGGCCGGCATCTGCAGGCGCAGCTGGCGTTCGCACTCCTGGGGTTCGATCAGCTCTTCGGTGGCTGGCAGGAAAGGCTTCTCCATGGGTTCCAGCCCCAGGTTGGCCTGGATTTCCTGGGCGATCTCGATGGCCTCATTGCCCCAGCGCGGCGCGCCGACGGCCGCCAGGTTGTCGTAGGTGGCCTGGGCCATCACATGGTTGGGCAGGCCGCCCCGGGACTTGCACACCCAGGTCTTCTTCCACTGGCAGCCGGTGGCCAGCGCGGCGGCGGCGGCGTTGTTGTCCATCACCTGGGCGATGGTCTCGGCCTGCTCGATGGAATCGCAGCGCAGCAGGTACTGGATCTGCGAAATGTGCGGCGGCAGGTTGTCGGCCGTCGCCTGGCCAGCGGTGAGGATGGCTTCGTTGTAGCTCCACAGGCCGGTGAAGGGCAGCGTGGAACGGCGCAGGCTCTCGTTCAGGGTATAGAAGTGCACCAGCGCATCATTGGCGCCAGGAGCCCGTGCCGCCAGGTGGTTCTGCGGGATGGGGCTGTACTTGTCCGCGGCGATCCAGTTCTGCGGCTCATCGCAGGTGAAGGTGTAGATGTAGGCGTAGGCGATGCCGCAGTGGGTGTCCCAGGTGGTGGTGTTGTTCAGCGGCAGCATGTAGGTGGGGTGGAAGCTGATGGCAGCGTCGAGCTCGTCGTAGTACCCCTTGGCGGCATGCACCGGCTTGGAGGCGCGGAGCTTTTCCGCCGGTTCGCCGAAGAATTTCAGGGTGCCCTGGATGCCGTGTTCGAGCATCGCCGCCTTGGCCGCCAGCAGACCGCCGAGGGCGCTGATGCCCAGTGCCGAATGCGGGTCGGTATGGCCAGGAGCGAATCGCGACAGGCCCTCGCGCGGCATCTTGCGGGTCGCCGCCGCCTGGCAGTTGCCGGGCACCGCGTCGTATTCGCCATAAGTCGCCAGCACCGGCCCTTCGCCGTTCCTGAAGGTGGCGCAGAAGGCCGTCGGCATCCCGCCGCTGCCTTCCTCCACCTCGAAGCCTTCCTTGCGCAGCAACTCGACGTACCAGGCGCAGGACTTGTACTCGCGGAAGGCCGGCTCGGCGTAGTGCCAGATCACCTGGTGCCAGTCCGACAGGGTCTTGTGCTGCTGCGCCACCCAGTCCAGGGCGAATTGCTTGGGCTCGTGCATGAACGGATTCCTTGTGATGTGACGACTCCGGTCCACGCAGAGGGGCCAGGAGTGGACTGGCCCTAGTATTGTTGAGTCGAGCGATACAACAATCGATTTATTTCGCCACTAATGTTTAGATATTTTCACCTCACACCCGCCCGGAGCGACCATGCGTTTTCCCTCGATGACCGCCCTGCGCGCCCTGGACGCCGTCGCCCGGTTGGGTAGCGTGTCCGCCGCCGCCCAGGAACTGAATCTCACCCGTAGCGCCATCAGCCACCAGATCAGCAGCCTCGAGGAGAACCTGGGCTTCGTCCTGACCGAGCGAATCGGCCGTGGCATCGGCCTCACCTACCGGGGCGAGCGCTATGCCCGCGAGGTGCACCGCATCCTCACCAACCTGGAAGAGGCCAGCCGCCGCCTGGACGACCAGGAGATTTCCGGTCGCCTGTGCGTCAGCTGCAACCCGGGTTTCGCCACCTACTGGCTGTGCCACCACATCGGCGCTTTCTTGCGGGAATACCCGCAGATCCAGTTGCAGCTGATCTCACCGCGAACACCAGACGATGTCAGCAACGCCAACGTCGACCTGTTCATCGCCTACGGCATTGGCGACTGGCCCGACCTGACGGTGGAGCAGATTGTCCCCCTGCGTTACTTCCCGGTGTGCAGCCCGCGCCTGATCAACGCCCTGGGCGGGCTGAAGAGTCCCCAGGAACTGGCCGGCTTCCCCCTGTTGCACATGACCGACTACAGCGACTGGCGGGTCTGGCTCGCCGCCGCCGGCGCCGGCGCTTCGAACCTGGACGTCGCCAGCGGCATCGTCTTCTCCGATGCCCACTGCGCGCAGTCCGCCTGCATCGCCGCCCAGGGCGTGGCCATGGGCGACAACCTGATCAGCGGCGATGCCCTGGCCCGCGGCCTGCTGGTGCGCCCCTTCGAGATCATCATCGACTCCCACCGCGGCTACTACCTGGTGGCCGACCCGCAGAAGGCCGAACGGCCCGCCGTGCAGGCCTTCAGCAACTGGGTGAAGACCCAGCTGCAGGCCTCGACCCAGCTCTGGCATGAGCAGCGCTAGAGGTACGCGGCCATCCTACGGTCCTCAATTTCCCCGCCGCGCCCTGGCCTGAATGTCCAAAAAAACTAAACATTAGTGGTGAAATAATTCCATTGATGTAGCGCTGCCTTTGACAATAATGGCCAAAACGCCCATTCCGGGACTTTCCCGCAGTCCTTGCACAACAAGGGGAGTAACCAGCGTGCCCAGCAGTCAGGCCATCCAGCTCAGCGCCCAGGGGATCAGGAAGCAGTACGGACATTTCACCGCCCTGGACGGCATCGACCTGGACATCCGCCAGGGTGAGTTCCTCACCCTCCTCGGCCCGTCGGGCTCGGGCAAGACCACCTTGCTGATGATCCTTGCCGGCTTCCTCGAAGCCACCGCCGGCCAGTTGATGGAAAACGGTGTCGACATCAGCCGGCGCCCAGCCGAGAAACGCAACTTCGGCATGGTGTTCCAGGGTTACGCGCTGTTCCCGCACATGAGCGTGGCGGACAATGTCGCCTATCCCCTGCGCATCCGCGGCGTGAAGGCCGAGGAACGCCAGCGCCGGGTCAAGCACATCCTCGAAGTGGTGGGCCTTGGCGCCCATATGAAGAAGAAGCCGGCGGAGCTCTCCGGCGGCCAGCAGCAGCGTGTCGCCATCGCTCGCGCCCTGGTGTTCGAGCCGGACCTGCTGCTGCTCGACGAACCCCTCTCGGCGCTGGACAAGAACCTGCGCGAACAACTCCAGGCAGAGCTGCAGCGCATCCACCGGCAGGTGGGCACCAGCTTCGTCTTCGTCACCCACGACCAGGGCGAAGCCCTGGCGCTGTCCACCCGCATCGCCATCTTCAACCAGGGCCGCCTGGCCCAGGTCGACAGCCCGGAAGACATCTACGACAAGCCCAACAGCCGGTTCGTCGCCGAATTCCTCGGCAAGATGAACCTCTTCCCCCTGGCCGACGTGACCCGCAATGGCAGCCATGCCAGCGGCCGCTGCGGCGACAACCAGCTGCACGCCGCCGCACCGCAAGCCCTGGGCAGCCAGCCGCTGCTGCTGGCGGTTCGCCCGGAGCACATGGACCTGCACACCGAGCGCCCCGAGTTCAACGGCCACAACGTCGTCGCCGCGCACCTCACGGAAAAGGTCTACCAGGGCGCCAGCACCCACCTGGCGCTGAAGCTCGGCCTGGACGCGCCCGCCATCAACCTGGCGGTGCCCGGCAACCACCCGGGCGCCCAGCTCGCCAGCGGCACGCCAGTGTGGCTGAGCTGGCCGGTGCAACGCAGCTTCCTGCTCGAAGCTTGAGCCCGCGTTCGCCTTCCACTGCGTTTCCCTACAACAACAATCGGCAGCCCCCAATCCGTGATCGGGCCTGCCACGCGAGGACTTGCCCAATGAGCCAGGAACATCAAAGCGACTGCATCGAAATCCTCATCGAGAAGGCCCGTGGCGGGCAGATCAACCGCCGCACCTTCATCCAGGCCATGGGCCTGCTGGCGGCCGCGCCGCTCGCCATGCGCAGTGGCATCAGCTGGGCGGCCGACAGCAAGCCGCTGGTGGTGGTGAACTGGGGTGGCGACGCCCTCGACGCCTTCCGCCGTGCCTGGACCGACAGCTTCAGCCAGAGCACCGGCATCCAGGTGCGCATCGACGGCGCCGGCCCCACCGAAGGCGCCATCCGCTCGCAGCTGGCCAGCGGCAAGCCGAGCTGGGACGTGGTCGACGTGGACAGCTACAGCGCCATGACCCTCGGCCGCGACAAGATCCTCCAGCCGCTGGACTACGGCATCATCCAGCGCGGCCAGGTGGCATCGGGGCTGGCGCACGACTACGGCATCGCCGGCTACCTGTTCAGCTATGTGATGGCCTGGGACAGCGAGCAGTTCGGTGACCAGGGCCCCTCGAGCTGGGCGGACTTCTGGAACGTCGAGAAATTCCCCGGCAAGCGCACCCTCTACAAGTGGATGAACGGCATGCTGGAAGCCGCGCTGCTGGCAGACGGCGTGCCCGCCGACCAGCTCTACCCGCTGGATGTGGCGCGTGCCCTGCGCAAGATCGACGAGATCAAGCCGCACGTCCTGTCCTTCTGGAGCTCGGGTGCGGAAAGCCAGCAGCTGATGATCGAGGGAGAAGTCTCGATGGGCGCCATCTGGAGCACCCGCGCCAAGCTGCTCGCCGAAGACAGCGAAGGCCGCATCCGCTGGGGCTACGACAACGCCTTCCTCAACGCCAGCAGCTGGGCGGTGCTCAACGGCAACCCGGCCGGCGGCCAGGAAGCGATGCGCTTCATCCAGCACGCGCTGCAGCCCGAGGGCCAGCTCAAGCTGTTCGAACTGCTGGGTAACGGCCCTTCCAACGGTGCCACCCAGAAGCTGATGACGGCGGAGCAACGCGAGGCCGATTGCGCGTCGGAAGAAAACTTCAAGAAGCAGATCTTCCTCAACACCGAGTGGTACGCAGACAACTACGCCACCACCCTGGAACAGTACCTGACCCACCTTTCCAAGTGAGCCGACGCCCATGAGCACCACCCACTCCGCCAACCTGGAGCGCAGCCTGCTGCTGATCCCCCTGCCCCTGCTGCTGGTGGTCTTCTACCTGCTGCCGTTCCTCGGCGTGGTGGGCTGGAGCTTCACCCTGCCGGAGCCCGGCATCGAGCAGTACCAGCGCATCGCCACCGACCCGGCGATCCACGACATGCTCTGGCGCACCCTGCGCCTGTGCCTCACGGTCAGCAGCCTGGCGCTGGTCATCGGCTACCTGCTGGCCTACTGCTGGATATTCAGCCCGCCGTTCTGGCAACGCATGGTGGAGATCTGCATCTTCATCCCGTTCTGGATCTCGGTGCTGGTGCGGGCCTTCGGCTGGCTGATCGCCCTGCGCAGCAATGGCGTGCTGAACGGCGGGCTGATGGGCCTGGGCCTGATCGACTCGCCGTTGCAGCTGACCCGCAACGAAACGGGCGTGGTCATCGGCATGCTCCATTTCATGGTGCCCTACGCCCTGTTCCCGCTGCTCTCCAGCATGCGCCAGCTCGACCAGCGCGTGCTGCTGGCCTCCCGTGGTCTCGGCGCCGGCGCACTGCGCACCTTCTGGCAGGTGCTGCTGCCGCAGACCGTGCCGGGCCTGCTGGGCGCCTTCATCATGGTCTTCGTGTTCTGCCTGGGCTTCTTCATCACCCCGGTGCTGCTGGGCGGCGGGCAGACCGTGATGATCGCCGAGTACGTCTTCCTGCAGATGTTCCAGACCAGCAACTGGGGCCTGGGCGCCGCCCTCAGCGTGGTCCTGCTGGCCCTGGTCAGCGCGCTGATCTGGCTGCTGCTGCGCATAACCCGTGTCAACCGACTGGTGGGCTGATCGATCATGAATACACACCGTACCGGCCTTTCCACCCGACTGCTGGCCACGGTCGCCATGGCCTTCATGCTGTTCCCGCTGCTGACGGTCATCCCGGTGTCCTTCACCGGCAAGCGCTACCTGTCGATGCCCAACGGCAACTGGTCGCTGCGCCACTACGAGGCCCTGCTGGGCAACCCGGAATGGATGGCCAGCATCCTCCAGAGCCTGGGCATCGCTTTTGCCACCAGCATCATCGCCACTGCCCTGGCGGTGAGCTTCAGCCTCGGCATCTGGTACCTGCGTTCGCGCCTGGCCACCCTGCTGATCGGCCTGGTGCTGCTGCCCATGGCGATCCCGCCGGTGATCTCGGCCCTGGTGCTCTACTTCATGGAGACCAACCTCGGCCGCATCGCCCCCGGCTTCGGCTACGACACCATTCCCGGCGTGATCATCGCCCACGTGGTGATGGTGGTGCCCTACGGCGTGGTGACCATGCTGGTGGCGCTGAGCCAGATCGACCGGCGCATCGAACTGGCCTCGCGCAACCTCGGAGCCAGCCTGATGCAGACCACCTTCCTGGTGGTGATGCCCAACCTCAAGCTGGGTATCGCCTCCACCGCCCTGCTCAGCTTCGCGTTGTCCTGGGAGGAAGTGGCGGTGACCCTGTTCATCACCAGCGTTGACGTCAACACCCTGCCCCGGCGCATCTGGGGCGGCCTGCGGGACAACGTCGACCCCAGCGTGGCGGCCATCTCGGTGCTGCTGATCGGTATCACCCTGCTGGTGCTCGGTGCACGGTTGCTGCTGCAGTACCTGGCGGCGCGCAGGGCCAGGGAGGCGGCAGAAAGGTTGGCGACTGCGCCGGCCTGATGCGAAAAGCCCGGACGACGTCCGGGCTTTTTTGTTTTGGGATGGCACATTGGGGCAATGAGTCCTGTAGGGGCGAATTCATTCGCCAACCGGACCGGAGGTTCGGCCTCCAGGACATCAGGGGGCAGCTTCGCCGCCCTTGGCGAATGAATTCGCCCCTACAAGGCCTATCGGCCCCTCAGGAGCGGAACGACGGATCGATCCGCTCAAGCCGGCGCAGCTCCGCCTGCCACACCAGGTCCACGCTTTCCAGGTGATAGCGCTCGTTGTTCAGCTGGCGCGCGGTGAATTCGCAGGCCTCGTGGTCCGGCAACACCAGCGGCCGGCCGGCCTTCATGGCCTCCAGCTGAATCTCGCAGGCCTGGTTCAGGTAGTACATCAGGAAGTAGGCCTCGGCCACACTGCGGCCCACGGTGAGCAGGCCGTGATTGCGCAGGATCATGGCCTTGCTCTGGCCCAGGGCGGCGACGATGCGGCCACGCACTTCCAGGTCCAGTGGTACGCCCTCGTAGTCGTAGTAGGCGAGCCGCTTGTAGAAGGTCATGTTGGTCTGGTTCAGCGGCAGCAGCCCCTCCTCCAGCGCCGCCACGGCCATGCCCGCCATCGTGTGGGTATGCATCACGCAGACCGCGTCGTGGCGGTGCATGTGGATGGCGCTGTGGATGGTGAAGCCCGCGGGGTTCACTTCCGGCGCACTGGGCTCCAGCTTGTTCCCCTCGACATCGATGGGTACCAGGTTGGAGGCAGTGACTTCCTCGGGGCGCAGGCCGTACTGGTTGATCAGGAACGCCGGCTCGTCCCTCGACAGGCGTACCGAGATATGGGTGAAGACCTGGTCGCTCCAGCCATTGAGGTCCAGCAGCCGGTAGGCGGCCGCCAGGTCGGTGCGCAGTTGTTGTTCTGTGGTGTTCATCGGATCTCCCGCAGGCGTGTGAAGTGAGGCGCGAGACTAGGTCCGCTTGTTGGCCGCGGGATATCGATTTATCTTGCCGACACTCATTCCAAAACGTAATGAACCTCCATGCGCCGACACCTGCCCAGCATGATCTCCCTGACCTGCTTCACCGCCTTCGCCCGGCACATGAGCGTGACCCGTGCGGCGGAGGAACTCAGCCTGACCCAGGGCGCCGTGAGCCGGCAGATCAAGAACCTGGAGGAGATGCTTGGCCGGCCCCTGGTGGAAAAGGTTCGCCAGCGCCTGCTGCTGACCGAGGATGGCCAGCGCTACGTGGAAGAAATCAGCCCGCTGCTGGACCAGTTGGAAGCCGCCACCCAGCGGGTCAGCGCCAGGCGATCCGGGCGCCTGCGGGTCGGCGCCGAGCCCTCCCTCACCACTCGCTGGCTGCTGCCGAAGCTGAAGGCCTACGGGCAGTTGCACCCGGAAATCGAGCTGCAGGTGATGAACGACCTGAACCGGCTCTATGGGCAGTTGGAGGGCTTCGACCTGGCCATCCTCTTTGGCGACGGCCACTGGCCGGGCTTCGAGGCACGCCTGCTGATGGGCGGCGAGATGGTCGCCGTCTGCACCCCGGAATTGCTGCAGCGTCACGGCCCACTAGCCGAGCGCCGCGACATCCTGCGCTACCCCCTGCTCCACCACAGCGCCCTCACCGCCCTCGGCAAGTCTTCCACCCAGCTCTGGCTGCTGGACTCGGGACTCTCGCCAAAGGAGATCGACGCCCTGCCCGGCCAGCGCCTGGAGCACTTCCAGTTCGTCCTCGACGCCGCTCTGCACGGGCTGGGGATCACGGTACTGCCGCGCTATTTCGTGGCGCCGGAAGTGGAAGCTGGCCGGCTGGTGGTTGCCAGCACCGAGCCATTGGTGTGCGGGGACTATTACCTGGTGATGCCGGAGGGATGCCGGGACGCCAAGGTCAGGGCGTTTGCGCAGTGGTTGCTCACCGGCGAATAACCTGTAGGGGCGAATTCATTCGCCAAGGGCAGCGCAGCTGCCCCTCCAGGCTCAATGGGCAGACCTTCGGCCTGCTTGGCGAATGAATTCGCCCCTACAAGGAAGGTGCTCTACAGCCTTTTGAGCGCCGTCGACTCCCGCGCCACCAACTCGCTGCCCACATCCACCAGCGCCTCCCAGGACTGTTCGCCACGGATGCGCTGGCAGAGCAGTTCCACCGTGGAGTTGGCCACCCGCTCGGCGGGAATGCGCACGCTGGTCAACGACGGCATCGCCACCCGAGCGATGGGCAGGTCGCCGAAGCCACAGATGCCGAGTTGATCCGGTACGCGAATGCCCAGGCGCTGGCAGGTGAAAAGCGCACCGATGGCCGGCATATCGTTGGTGAAGAAGGCCCCGTCGCAGTCGATCTCCCCTTGGGCGAAGCGCTGGATCACCACCACGCCGTCGTCGATATGGGGCACGGGCGAGGTGTTCAAGCGCAGCGGCTCGATGCCCAGGCCATCCTGCACGGCCTGGCGGAAGCCGGCGAAGCGCAGGTTCTCGCGGTCGTCGTCGTAGCCGAAGAAAGCCGGCTTGCGATAGCCGCACTCCACCAGATGGCGGCCGGCGGCGGCACCGGCGGCCCAATTGGAGAAGCCCACCACCTGCCCCACGGGCTGGCGCGGCACCTCGCCCTCGGGCAGGTCCCAGAGTTCGATCAGCGGGATGTCGGTGGATTGCAGCAGTTCGAGGGTTTCCGGCGAGTGATAGCCGTAGGCGAGGATCAGGCCATCCAGCTGGCGGCCAAGGAAAGCGCGCAGCAGCTTGCCCTCCTCCTCCTGGGAGAATCGGGTTTCACCGATCAGCAGGTGATAGCCGGCCCTGGCCAGGCCCTGCTGGAGGATCTCGATGGTGGTGGCGAGGATCGGGTTGGTGATGGTGGTGATCAGCGCCCCGATGATGCCGCTGCGCCGGGTCACCAGTTGGCTGGCGGCCAGGTTGGGCACATAGCCCAGCTCGCGCACCGCCTGCTCGACCTTCTGCCGGGTCTGCTCCGTGACCATGTCCGGCTTGGACAGGACCCGCGACACCGTCATGCCGGAAACCCCGGCCAGACGGGCGACATCCTGCAGGGTGGGTTTGCTCTTGGTGGACATTCCTGGCCTCTGGCGCCAATCGGGGAGGCGCATTATGGCCTGCGGGGTATGCAACCTGTAGGGGCGATTTCAATCGCCAAGCGAACCGCAGGTTCGCCCCCGGGATCGGCCGGGTCGGCTGCGCCGCCCTTGGCGAATGAATTCGCCCCTACAAGGATGGGTTCGCCTTCACCCATGAGCGAAGGCAACCCCTCGATTACTGCAGGAACTCCGCATGCTCCCACACCTCGATCACCGTCGGGCGGTCGGCCTTGGCGGCGGTCTGCAGCAGCTCGGCCAGGTGCTCCAGGCTTTCGGCCTTCTCGGCGTTGCAGCCGAAGGCACGGGCCAGGCCCTGGAAGTCCGGGGTGTAGATGTCGACGCCGATGGTGGGAATGTCGCGGTTCTTCATATAGCGCTTGATCTCGCCGTAGCCGCTGTTGTTCCACAGCAGCACGATGATCGGCGCGCCGGCCTCCACGGCCGAAGCCAGTTCCGGCAGGGTGAACTGGATGCCGCCGTCGCCGATCAGGGCGATCACCGGGCGCTGCGGTGCGGCCAACTTGGCGCCGATGGCGGCCGGCAGGCCGTAGCCGAGGGTGCCGTAGCCGGTGGCGGAGTTGAACCAGCTGCGCGGGCGCGTGGCCTCGAACAGGTGGTTGCCCGAATACACCGGCTGGGTGGAGTCACCGGCCACGATCAGGTCCGGCAGGGTCTGCTGCAGGGTCTCCAGGACCTTGCGCTGACCGTTCCAGGCTTCCGGCCACTGCGCGTCCAGCTGCTCGCGTACCGCGGCGGCGCGTTGCGAGCCTGCACTTTCGGCGCTGAAGGCGGCGCGCTCGCCCAGGGCATCGGCCAGGGCGGCCATGGCCAGGCGCGCGTCGCTGAGGATCGCCACGTCCGCCGGGTAGTTGCGGTTCAGTTGCTCGGCATCGATGTCCACGCGAATCAGGGTGCTCTCGATGCGGAAATTGCCATCGAACACCACGTCATAGTCGGTCTCGCCCAACTCGGTGCCGATGGCCAGGATCACGTCGGACTCCAGCACCATCTGCCGCACCGGCACCCAGGCCTGGTTGCAGCCGAGGGCCAGCGGGTGCGCCTTGGGCAGCACGCCCTTGGCGTTGATGGTGTAGGCGGTAGGCGCATCCAGGGCTTCCACCAGGCGCTTGGCTTCGGCGCCGGCATCGGCGCAACCGCCACCCAGCAGCACCAGCGGGCGCTTGGCGTTCTTCAGCAGTTCCGCGGCGGCAGCGATGGCGTCGGCGGCCGCAGCCGGACGGCTCGGCAGCGCGCCGAGCTTGCGGCGCACATGGTCGGCCGGCGCGGTGATCACGTCGATCGGGATCTCGATGTGCACGGGGCGCGGACGGGCACCGTTGAACACCGCGAAGGCGCGGGTCAGCACCTCCGGCAGCTCGTCCGGGCGCATCAGGGTGTGGCTGAAGGCGGCGACGCCGGACACCAGGTTGCTCTGGGACGGCAGCTCGTGCAGGCGGCCGCCGCCCATGCCCAGTTGCTCGCGGTTGTTGACACTGGAGATCACCAGCATGGGAATCGAATCGGCATAGGCCTGGCCCATGGCGGTGGTGATGTTGGTCATCCCCGGGCCGGTGATGATGAAGCACACGCCCGGCTTGCCGGAGACGCGGGCATAGCCGTCGGCCATGAAGCCAGCGCCCTGCTCATGGCGCGGGGTGATGTGGCGGATGGCGGTATTGGGCAGGCCGCGATACAGCTCCACGGTGTGCACGCCAGGGATACCGAACACGGTATCCACGCCAAAGCCTTCCAGCAGCTCAACCAGCAGTTCTCCGCAGGTCAACATGGGCAGTCCTCCAAAGGGATGTCGATCAGGAATGGTCGCTACTCTAACACCACCTTGTTAGCGCTAACATCGCTTTTGTCGGATTTGTCTGACCTGCCTTATTGCGAAGGGACGAGCCGGATTGTGGGGGCAACGCCGAGGGGGGCAGCTGCGCTGCCCTTGGCGAATGAATTCGCCCCTACAGAGGAGCATCGCCTGTGCGTAGGGTGGATGTCGCTCTTTACATCCACCAACAGTGCCCGCCGCAGCTCCGATTGGTGGACAAAAAGAGCGTTGTCCACCCTACAAGGACACTGTGCGCTCCGTATCCTTCCCCGAGAGGAGTCAGTGCGTAGGGTGGATGTCGCTCTTTACATCCACCAACAGTGCCCGCCGCAGCTCCGATTGGTGGACAAAAAGAGCGTTGTCCACCCTACAAGGACGCTGTGCGCTCCGTATCCCTCCCCGAGGGGGGCCGTAGGGTGGATGTCGCTCTTTACATCCACCAACGGTGCCCGCCCCAGCTTCGATTGGTGGACAAAAAGAGCGTTGTCCACCCTACAAGGGCGCTGTGCGGCCCGTATCCTTCACCGAGAAGGGGTCAGCCCAGGAACAGCCTGCAAGCCGGGTTGTCGCTCTCGTCCCAGTAGGGATAGCCGATCTCGTCCAGCGCTTCGTGGATCAGGTGGCTCTCATCCTCCGGGACTTCCAGCCCGGCCAGCACGCGACCATCGGCGGCGCCGTGGTTGCGGTAGTGGAACAGGGTGATGTTCCAGCGCCCGCCGAGCTTGTCGAGGAAGTTGAACAAGGCACCGGGGCGCTCGGGGAATTCGAAGCGGAACAGCTTTTCCTCACCGATGTACGCGGCACGGCCGCCGACCATGTGGCGGATGTGCATCTTGGCCATCTCGTTTTCGGTCAGGTCGAGCACCGGGAAGCCCTGGGCCTGCAGGTTCTCCACCAGGGCGGCGCGTGGGTCGGTGAGCGGGTGGGTCTGAACGCCGACGAAGATGTGCGCCTCGTCCCCCGAGTTGTAGCGGTAGTTGAACTCGGTGATCTGGCGTCGCCCCAACGCCTGGCAGAAGGTCTTGAAGGCACCCGGCCGCTCCGGCAGGGTCACCGCGATGATCGCTTCGCGCTTCTCCCCCAGCTCGGCACGCTCGGCCACATGGCGCAGGCGGTCGAAGTTGACGTTGGCGCCGGAATCGATGGCCACCAGGGTCTGCTCGCGCACGCCTTCGCGCTCGACATACTTCTTGATCCCGGCCACGGCCAGGGCGCCGGCCGGCTCGGTGATGGAACGGGTGTCGTCGTAGATGTCCTTGATCGCCGCGCAGATTTCGTCCGCGCTCACCGTCAGCACCTCATCGACGAAGTGCCGGCAGACCTCGAAGTTGTGGGCGCCGATCTGCGCCACGGCGACGCCATCGGCGAACAGTCCCACCTGGCTGAGCACCACCCGTTCGCCCGCCGCGAGGGCGGCCTGCAGGCAGTTTGAGTCCTCCGGCTCGACGCCGATTACCTTCACCTCGGGACGCAGGTACTTCACGTAGGCGGCAATGCCGGCGATCAGGCTGCCACCCCCCACCGGGACGAAGATGGCATCCAGCCTCCCCCCATGCTGGCGAAGGATTTCCATGGCCACGGTGCCCTGGCCGGCGATCACGTCCGGGTCGTCATAGGGCGGTACGAAGGTCAGGTCCTGCTCCTCCGCCAGCGCCAGCGCATGGGCCAGGGCATCGGGGAAGGCGTCGCCATGGAGCACCACCTTGCCGCCGCGGGAACGTACGCCCTGCACTTTCAGTTCCGGCGTGGTGCGCGGCATCACGATGGTGGCCTGCACGCCCAGTTCGCGCGCCGCCAGGGCCAGGCCCTGGGCATGGTTGCCGGCCGAGGCGGCGATCACCCCACGGGCGCGTTCCTCAGCGCTCAGCTGCACCACGCGGTTGTAGGCACCGCGAATCTTGAAGGAGTAGACCGGCTGCAGGTCCTCGCGCTTGAGCAGCACCTGGTTGCCCAGCCGCTCGCTGAGCTGGCGAGCCGGCTGCAGGGGCGTTTCGATGGCGACGTCGTACACCGGGGCGGCGAGGATCTTGCGCACGTAGTGCTTGAGCAGGCCTTCGCGGTCATCCAGAGCGCGTTCGGTCAGCGGGTCGGCGGGTTGGGCGGTGAGAGTGGTCATGCTGGGCTCCTGGTTTCGAATTTCGCGCCCAGGAGACAGAAGGAAGAAACCCGCCTCGAGGGCGGGTTTCTGTTTGGTCGTCGGCTAACCCGCCACTGCTGGAATGGCGGTAATAATCGCGGGGCCGGACAACCAAGGGGATTTAGTCATGGCGGGCAATCTAGAGGGAGCAGGTCCGTCAGGTCAAGTAGCAATTTCATACAAATGGGAAGAATTCGTTCCTCAGACGTGATCACGGACCACGCGCAGCTCGGCGGCATCCTGATTCATTCGCTGGATCACATTGAAGAGTTGCTGCTTGAGGGATTCGTCGCCGATACGGTCGGCAGCGCGCATCACGGCGATGGCGGCGGCCTCGTTATTCATGGCCACGGCATCCAGGGTCTTGCGAAAGTTTTTCAGGGTACGAGTCACGACAGGGGATCCCTCCAAAAGCTGCGAGCACCCTATTAGATGATTATTTCCTTTTGATTTCAGTGGCTTGGATCAATACATCGGGCCATTTGATTTGACCTTGGCGCCACCATTCACCAAGCTAGCCGCTCCGGATCACTCCCCAGGAACACCAACACGTGATTGCCCCCCTCTTTCGCCGGGGCCGGCTGGCGCTGTGCGTCGCCGCCCTGCTCGCCCTGGTCGCCGGTTGCGACAAGGAACCCGAGAAACCCGAGCCGCCCAAGGTCGATACCTACACCAAGGCGAGCTGGGAGGAATTGCCCGCGACCAGCGACCCTGACCTGCTGGCCGGTTTCCGCGCCTGGCGTTCGGCCTGCGCCCGGCTGGCCAAGGACCCGGTATGGTCGGCTGCCTGCACCAGCGCCGGCCAGGTGGCGGAAGACCCCGCGGAGATCCGCACCTGGTTCAAGGCACAACTGGAGGTCTACAGCCTGCGCAACGCGCGCAACAGCCCCCAGGGCCTGATCACCGGCTACTACGAACCGGTCTACGCCGGCAGCCTGAAACGCAGCAAACAGAGCACCGTGCCGGTGTACGGCATTCCCGATGACATGATCGTGGTCGCCCTGGACGGCCTCTACCCCGAGCTCAAGGGCAAGCGCCTGCGCGGCCGTCTGGAAGGCCGTGTGCTCAAACCCTATGACGATGCCGCCAGCATCCGCAGCAATGGCGTCGATGCCCCCGTGCTGGCCTGGCTGAGCGACCCGATGGACCTGCAGTTCCTGCAGATCCAGGGCTCCGGCCGCATCCAACTGGACAACGGTCGCCAGCTGCGCATCGGCTACGCCGACCAGAACGGCCATCCCTATCGACCGGTGGGCCGCTGGCTGGTCGAACAGGGCCAGCTCAAGCAGGAAGAAGTCAGCATGGGCAAGATCCGCGACTGGGCCAAAGCCAACCCGCAGCGTGTCCCCGAACTCCTGGCGAGCAACCCCAGCTATGTGTTCTTCGGCCTCAACCCGGACAGCAACGAAGGCCCGCGCGGCTCCCTCAACGTACCGCTGACCGCCGGCTACAGCGTTGCCATCGACCGCAAGGTG
The DNA here is from genome assembly GCF_049334135.1 of Metapseudomonas cellulosilytica. Classification (NCBI taxonomy): domain Bacteria; kingdom Pseudomonadati; phylum Pseudomonadota; class Gammaproteobacteria; order Pseudomonadales; family Pseudomonadaceae; genus Metapseudomonas; species Metapseudomonas cellulosilytica. The sequence continues at coordinate 24,284 of NZ_JBHZGN010000030.1, forward strand.
ATCCCGCTGGGCAGCCTGCTCTGGCTCTCCACCACCCGCCCAGACGGCAGCCCGGTGATCCGCCCGGTGGCGGCCCAGGACACCGGTGGCGCCATTGCCGGCGAAGTGCGCGCCGACCTGTTCTGGGGCACGGGCGCCGAAGCCGGCGAACTGGCCGGTAACATGAAGCAGCAGGGCCAGATCTGGCTGCTCTGGCCCAAGGGCGTGCCCTTGCCCAGTACCGCCGCCGCGCAGCCCCAGGCCAGCAAATCACAAGGCTGACCCTTGCCGCCATCGGGGCCTGACCGCCCCGATTCACGGCATTTCAGGAACACCTGAGCTGCGCGTCTCCCGCGACCTCCTCCCGGCCGTTCAGCCGCTGGCCCAGGTGCCTGGAACGCTTGTCCAGGCCCAGCAGGCGGCCGTCCTGGCGGACCTCCACCTGCCGCCCCTCTTCCACATAGATCACCAGCCCGTTGGGCAGGTACTCCACGTCCAGCGCCAGCCCCTGGTCGTGGTCTTCCACCAGTACCTGCACCGTGGCCTTGCTCTTGATCCAGAACTCGCTGGAGCGGGGCTCGATCACCAGCAGCATCTTCCTCGGCGCGCCATTGACGAAGCGGAACTCGCTCATGCCGCCGCCTCCTGCCCGCTGGCCGCTCTGCGCGGCGACAGCGGGACGGCCCGCACTGGCGCGCCGGCGTCGAGCTTCAGGCGTTTCGCGGTCAGCGCATCCACCACCAGGCTGCCGGCGGCGACCCGCGCGGGGGCCACGGTGATGCGGCAATCGGCGAGCTGGCGGTTGTGGATGAGGTAGACCTCGGCATCGTCGCCAGGCGTGCCCAAGCTAAGGACCAGCTCGCGGCTCTCGCGTACGGCGCGGATTTTGGCCACGTCGCATTCGATCACCGGGCCGGCGTCGAAGATGTCGATGAAGTCCCGGTGCTCGAAACCTTCCGCCTTGAGCATGCGCAGGGCCGGCTCGGTGTTCGGATGCACACGACCGATCACCGCCCGCGCGGACTCCGGGAGGAAGCAGGTGTAGAGCGGGAACCTGGGCATCAGCTCGGCGATGAAGGACTTGTTGCCGATGCCGGTCAGGTAATCGGCGCGGGCGAATTCCATCTTGAAGAAGTGCCGGCCCAGCCCTTCCCAGAAGGGCGATAGCCCGTTCTCGTCGGAGTAGCCGCGCATCTCGGCGATTACCGTGCGGCCGAACAGCTCGGGGAACTCGGCGAGGAACAGGAAGCGTGCCTTGGACAGCAGCCGGCCGTTGAGGCCGCTGCGGTGGTCGGCGTGGAGGAACAACGAGCAGAGTTCCGAGTGGCCGGTCAGGTCATTGCCGAGGAACAGGGTCGGCAGCTGTCGGTTGATGCCGAGGCTGGGCGAAGCGGCGACGGTGAGACCCACGCGGAAGTTGTACCAGGGCTCGCGCAGGCCTACCGCGCCGGCCAGGGCGGAGATGCCGATCACTTCGCCGGCATCGCTCTCCAGCACGAACAGGTAGTCGGCATCCGCCCGCTCGGCGTCCCCGGCGAAAGTCCTTTCCGCCCAGGCAACCCGGTGTTCGAGGCGCGCCGGGTCCGCCGGCAGCGTGGTGAGCCCGGTCCCGGCGCTGCGCGCCAGTTCGAGCAGGGCCGGCAGGTCGGCACGGCAAACGGGGCGAACGATCATGGGCTGTCCTCCGTCCTTCAGGCCTGGCCCGCTTTGCGCGGCAGGTGCACCTCGGCCAGCATGCAGCGCGCGCTGCCGCCGCCGATGCGCTCGATGGTGTCGATGTTCACCGGCAGCGGCCGGGCATGGCGCTCGATCAAGGAGCGCTGCGCGGAGCCGAGGGAGTTCCAGGCGGTGCGCGACATCACCAGGACCGGCTCGCCGGCGCGGTTGTGCACTTCCAGCATGTTGCCGGCGAAGGACTCCAGCTGGTCCCAGTTCAGGGCGAGGATGTCCTTGCCGGTGGCGCGCAGCTGGGTCTCCAGCGCTGTGCGCTCGCCGCTGGCGCTGACCGAATCGAGGCAGGCCACGGCCAGGCTGGTGCCGACGCTCATCATCACGTTGGTGTGGTAGATGGCCACGCCCTGGCGGTCCTCGGCATGGAAGGCGCAGAGGTTGTAGCCGAACTGCTCGACGAAGTGGCGCAGCGCCTTTGCGTGGGTCCGGCTGGAGTAGCCGGCGTAGCAGATGTGGTGCTGGCGATCGAGCACCATGCTGCCGGTGCCTTCGAGGAACAGCCCCTGCTCTTCCATCTCGGTGAAGTCCAGCACCCGCTCTATCCGGTAGTCGTGCAGCAGGTTCTCCAATACGCCCTTGCTGCGTTCCAGCCGACGGTTGTGCCCCTCCATGGGGTACAGCGCCAGGGTGCCGTCGGCATGGCTGCTCCACCAATTGTTGGGGAAGATCGAGTCCGGGGTATGGGGCGCTTCGCTGTCCTGGGCCACCAGCACGTCCACACCCTGATCGCGCAGCGCCGCGACGTAGCCATCGAACTCTTCCAGGGCACGGACCTGGGCCTCGTCCGGTGTCAGGATCCGTTGCTGGAACCTGTTGTTGCCGGCGGTATCCAGGTTGAAGGTGAAACGGGTGGGCCGAATCATCAGCACGGTATTGGTGGTTTGCATGGGGGCCGCTTCGTGGGGTGGATGACGGGGCCCATTCTCCCGTCGACGCCGCTGCAAACCCGGCTGAACTGGCCCGCGCCGGCGACCAGGAATGCCGAAACTGGCCGCGCGACAGCGGATTCGGCTGCGGCCTTCCGGGCCGTTCCCGAGCGCGTACGGCGGCCACGCTCCTTGCCAGGCCGCGCCCAGCGCAAGCTGTCGTCGACGCCTGCGCAACGACCCGTTCCGCCGTCGGCGGGGCCTCACACGACAGGTTTCGCCCCGGGGCATCCAGGAGACTTCCAGGGCGGGCTTCCGGCCCCCGAGGGCGCCGGCGGCCCGTCCCATCAACAAGAACGGAAGCTAGACATGACCCGACACACCCTGACCCGCCTGGCCATCGCCCTGGCGCTGGCCGGCAGCACCGGCCTCTCCCACGCAGCCCCCCTGCTGGACGCCACCGAAGGCAACGCCCCCGCAGCCGCGCGCATGGCCGAAAGCAATGCCTGGCTGGAGATCGACCAGGCCGCCTTCGAGAGCAACATCGCCCGTATCCAGAAACTGGTAGACGGCAAAAGCCAGGTCTGCGCCGTGATGAAGGCCGATGCCTATGGCACCGGCATCGCCCTGCTGGTGCCTTCGGCCATCGGCATGGGCATCGAATGCATCGGCGTCGCCAGCAACGAGGAAGCCCGCATCGTCCGGGAAAAGGGCTTCAAGGGCCGCCTGATGCGCCTGCGCACCGCCAGCCTGGGCGAGATGGAAGACGCCCTGCCCTACCGGATGGATGAAATGGTCGGCAACCTGGAACTCGCCCGCCAGCTGGACGCCCTGGCCCAGCGCAATGGTCGCAAGGTGGCGGTACACCTGGCGCTGAACTCGGCCGGCATGGGCCGCAATGGCCTGGAAGTGGGCACGGCCCAGGGGCAGAGGGACGCGGTGGCCATGGCCACCCTGCCGCATCTGGAGGTGGTCGGCATCATGACCCACTTCCCGGTGGAGGAACGCGAGGACGTGCTCAAGGGCCTCGCCCGCTTCAAGGAGCAGTCCACCTGGCTGATCGAGCAGGCGAAGCTGGACCGCAGCAAGGTCCTGCTGCACTGCGCCAATACCTTCACCACTCTGGAAGTCCCCGAAGGCTGGCTGGACATGGTCCGTCCCGGCGCCGCCCTCTACGGCTACCCGGTGGGCGGTCACGAGGAGTTCCAGCGGGTCATGCAGTTCAAGTCGCGAGTGGCCTCGGTCAACGCCTATCCGGCCGGCAGCAGCATCAGCTACGACCGCACCTACACCCTGACCCGGGACTCACTCATTGCCAACATTCCCGCCGGCTACTCGGACGGCTACCGCCGCGCCTTCTCCAACAAGGCTTCGGTGCTGGTCAACGGGCAACGGGCGCGGGTGATCGGCAAGGTCACCATGAACACCCTGATGGTCGACGTCACCGACATTCAGGGGGTCAAACCCGGCGATGAAGTGGTGCTCTACGGCAAGCAGGGCAAGGACGAGATCACCCAGGCCGAGCTGGAAGCCATCAACGGCGCGTTGTTGGCAGACCTCTACACGGTCTGGGGCAATTCGAATCCGAAGGTTTTGAAGGCCAAGTGATGGGAAGGTGCGCTCCCCGTCGGGGCAGCGCACCCCATTCGCGAGGCTCGCGGCCAGGCCGAAATGCAGGGCCGCCGTAGGATGGGTGGAGCTTGCGATACCCATCGATTCGCCGTCAGAGGGATCTCTTCGCAAGCGGCGCACCCGCAAGGCATCCGGGTCAGGCCAAGTCCGAGCGGGAGCCTGACATCCCTCTCCCCCGGCCCCTCTCCCGGAGGGAGAGGGGGGCATTTCCCGCGTCAACCCGAGGATGTCCGGCCAGCCCGTAGGATGGGTGGAGCTCCACAAGGAGGTGCCAGGCGGCTACTCCTTCGCCGTCTTCACCATTGCCAACTCTGGGTGGCTGACCAGTTTGTCGATGTGCAGCTCGGGGTCGTTGAACCAGGTTTCCGTCAGCACGCGGTAGTGCTCCATGTCCCGGCAGCGCATGCGCAGGCTGTAGTCGAAGGCGCCGCTGATCAGGCGGCATTCCAGCACCTGCGGGCAACTGCGCACCTTGGCCTCGAAGGCCTTCTGCGCGGCGCGGCCACTCTGGTTGGACAGCGCCACCAGCACCAGCAGCGACAGGCCCGGCGTGAGCTTGCGCTGGTCGATGATGGCCGAATAGCCACGGATCACCCCCATCCGCTCCAGCTTGCGCACCCGCTCCAGGCAGGGGCGCGGCGTGAGGTGCACGCGCTCGGAGAGCTTCTGGTAGGTGATGCGCCCTTCATGGCGCAGCACCTCCAGGATCGCCTGGTCGATACGGTCCAGCGAGACGGACGACTCGGCTGTCTCGATCATCGCGCGGCCCTCACTTCAGGCGGCCGGAGAGGAACTGCTGCAGGCGTTCGCTCCGGGGCTTTTCGAGGATTTCCGCACTGCCCTGCTCCTCGACCCGGCCCTGGTGCAGGAACAGCACCTGGCTGGACACGCGCCGGGCGAACTCCATTTCGTGGGTCACCATGAGCATGGTCCTGCCCTCCTCGGCCAGGGCCTGGATCACTTTCAGCACTTCGCCCACCAACTCCGGGTCCAGCGCCGAGGTGGGTTCGTCGAAGAGCATGACTTCCGGCTCCATCGCCAGCGCGCGGGCGATCGCCACACGCTGCTGCTGGCCGCCGGAGAGAAAGGCCGGATACTGCCCCGCCACGCGGGACGGCAGGCCCACCTTGTCCAGGTAGGCGCGGGCACGCTCCTCGGCTTCCTTGCGGCTGGCGCCGAGGACGCGGATGGGCGCCAGGGTGATGTTGTCCAGCACACTCAGGTGGCTCCACAGGTTGAAGTGCTGGAACACCATGGCCAACCGGGTACGCAGCTTCTGCAACTGCTTGTCGCAGGCCGGACGCATGGCGCCGGCCGGCCCGCGCATGCGGATGGCCTCGCCGTCGAGGGCGATGGCGCCAGCGTCCGGCTGTTCGAGGAAGTTGATGCAGCGCAGCATGGTGCTCTTACCCGATCCGCTGGCGCCGATCATGCTCACCACGTCGCCGCTGCGGGCGTTCAATGACACCCCCTTGAGCACTTCGTTGTCGCCGTAGCGCTTGTGCAGGTCTTCTACCGTCAGCTTGTACATAAGGCACTCCGATGGCTGCGCGGCCTGGGCGCAGCCTTTTGTCTTCAGGTGGGGTCTGGATTCAGTGGGCGGGACCGAGGAAGGCCAGCCAGCGCCGCTCGGCCAGGCGGAACAGACCGACGAAGGCGAAGGTCAGGCCCAGGTAGAACAGCGCGGCGATGCCGAAGGACTGGAAGGTGAGGAAAGTCGCGGCATTGGCGTCGCGGGCGATCTTCAGGATGTCCGGGATGGTGGCGGTGAAGGCCACCGAAGTCGCATGCAGCATGAGGATCACCTCGTTGCTGTAGTACGGCAGCGCGCGACGCAGGGCCGAGGGGATGATCACATGCGCGTAGAGCCGCCAGCCGCTGAGGCCGTAGGCGCGCGCCGCCTCGATCTCCCCGTGGGGAATGCTGCGGATGGCCCCGGCGAAGATCTCCACCGTGTAGGCGCAGGTGTTCAGGGTGAACGCCAGCAGCGTGCAATTCATCGCGTCGCGGAAGAAGGTCCCCAGCAGCGGCTGTTCGCGCACGGCGGCAATGCCGTAGAGGCCGGTGTAGATGATCAGCAGCTGGATATACAGCGGCGTGCCGCGGAACAGGTAGGTGAAGAACTGCACCGGCCAGCGCAGCGCGCGGCAGCGCGAAGTGCGCGCAATGGCCAGCGGCACCGATAGCACGAAGCCGAGCGCCAGCGAGAAGCACAGCAGCCAGAGCGTCATCGCCAGGCCGGTCGTGCTGTAGCCATCGCTGAACAGGAAGGGCCGCCAGTATTCCTGGATCAGTTCAATCATGGCTGTGTCCCCTTACGCCGAGGTTGTAGCGCACTTCGAGCCAACGCAGGACAACGTTGGAAGCGCTGGTGATGAGGAGGTAGAGCAGCGCCGCGAGGATCAGGAAGAACAGCATGTTGAAGGTGGTCTTGCCGGCGTCCTGGGCGACCTTGACCACGTCGGCCAGGCCGATGATCGACACCAGCGCGGTAGCCTTGAGCAGCACCAGCCAGTTGTTGCCGAGGCTCGGCAGGGCGAAGCGCATCATCTGCGGGAAGACCACGTGCACGAAGCGCTGGAGGCGCCCCAGGCCATAGGCGGTGGCCGCCTCCAGTTGCCCGCGCGGCACGGAGAGGATGGCGCCACGGAAGGTCTCGGTGAAATAGGCGCCGTAGATGAAGCCAAGGGTCACGATGCCGGCGCCGAAAGGATCGACGTCGATGTAGTCCCAGCCCATGGCGTCGGTGAGGCTGCTCAGCCAACCTTGCAGGCTGTAGAAGATCAGCAGCATCAGCACCAGGTCGGGGATGCCGCGGATCAGGGTGGTGTAGAGCGTCGCCGGCACGCGCAGCAGCGCCAGCGGCGACAGCTTGGCCGCGGCGCCCAGCAGGCCGATGGCGATGCTCAGCGCCAGTGACAGCAGGGACAGTTTCAGGGTGACCCAGGTGCCATGCAGCAGCAGCGGTCCGAAGCCCTGCAGGTCCAGGAAAGGAAGGAGGTCGTTCACGGTTGCCTACCTGATTGAAAACGCCGCGCGACTGCCGGGGGAGCAGCCACGCGGCCAAGGCGTGGTCAGTTGTTGTAGAGGTCCAGCTCGCCGAAGTGCTTGCGCTGGATCTCCCGGTAGGTGCCGCTGGCGTGCATGGCCGCGATGGCCTTGTTGATCAGCGCCTTCAGCTCCTCGTCACCCTTGCGCAGGCCGATGGCGATATCCGAGGGCACCATGGGATCACTGATGCCCTTGCTGCTCTGGAAGTCGGCGCCCTGGGGCGACTTGAGGAAGCTCAGCTCGGCTTCGAGCATGTCCTGGATGGAGGCGTCGAGGCGGCCGGACACCAGGTCCGCGTAGACCTGGTCCTGGTTCTGGTACGCCTTGAGCTGCACGCCACCGGGCGCCAGCTTCGCCTTGGCATAGGCCTCCTGGATCGTGCCCTGCTGGAAGCCGACAGCCTTGCCCTTGAGGGATTCGGCGTTGGGCTCAAGGCCCGAACCCTTGCGGGTCACAATGGAGGTGGGGCCGGAGAACAGGCGGTCGGAGAATTCGATCTGCTTCTTGCGCGGTTCAGTAACGGTCATGGAAGACAGCACGGCGTCGATCTTGCGGGCCTTGAGGGCGGGAATCAGCCCGTCGAAGTCATTGGCGACCCAGGTGCACTTGACCTTGAGTTCGGCGCAGATGGCGTTGCCCAGGTCGATGTCGAAGCCCTGCAGCGAGCCGTCGGGCGCGGTGGATTCGAAGGGCGGGTAGGCAGGGTTCACGCCGAAGCGGATCTCGTTCCACTCCTTGGCCATGGCGGCGCCGGAAGACAGGACGAGGGTGATAGCGGACAAGGCCAACCATTTGATTTTCATGAGCAGGGTCCCAGCTTTGATTGGATTTATCGCCAACCGAATGGGCTCGGTCAGCACTTTTCAACGGGGCAGAGAAATGGATCGGTGGACGCGTTGCATCCGGTTCTTGTTATTGCCGCGGAGGCTGTCCGCTTGCTGCCAGATGGCTTGAGCGAACGGCGCCAGAATGCCTCCACCACCCTCCCCGTTGGTGTCGTAACACCGCGTCCGGACAGCCGCTTTCGGCTGTTGAATCACCCGGCACAGCCGAATCTGTCGCGCTCACGGCACAAGTCGGCTCCGACGCTGCCAGGGCAGCGCCGGAGCCGGGATTCAGGCCTTCGAGGCCTCCATGGCCAGCACGCGTTCGAGGGGCTCGCCGGCCCGCAGGCGGGCCAGCAGCCCGGGCTCGGCGCTGTCCGAGGCCAGGGCCTGCTCGATCACGTCGGCCAGCACCTCCGGCGGCAGGACCAACACGCCGTTGTCGTCGGCCAGCACCAGGTCGCCGGGCTGTACCGGCACACCACCGCAGGTCACCGGCACGTTCAGCGCGCTGGCCGAAGTGCCCACCAGCTTGGTGGTGAGCTGGCTGGTACCGCGGGCGAACACCGGCAGGCCGGCGGCACGCAGCTCGGCCAGGTCCGTCGCCACGCCGTCGATGACGATGCCCACCGCACCGGCGCACTGGGCGGCACATTGGGTCACCGCCCCCACGCAGGCGTGCTGGTGGTCGCCGGCCATGTCGATCACCAGCACATCGCCGGGCTTCAGGCTGGCCAGGGCGCGGTTCACCGCGATGGCGTCGGCCTGGGCGACGCGCAGGGTGACGGCGCGGCCGATGAAGCGGACATCCGGCACCAGGGCGCGAATCTCATGGCTGACGAAACCCTGCTCGAGGAAGTGGCCGAGGGTGGCGAAGCTGATCTCGCGCAATTGCGCCAGCAGGCGTTCCAGGTCCATCAGCGGCCTCCCGCGTCGATCAGCTCGGCGACACACTCGATCTCCAGCGACACGCCCCACAGCGAGACGCAGACGGTGGTGCGTGCTGGCGGCGCGTGGCCGAGGATCTCGCGATAAACCTGATTGAACGGCTCCAGCTGTGCCGGATCGGTGAGGTAGGCATTGACCTTGACGATGTGGTCCAGGCTGGAGCCGGCCGCTTCGAGGATCGCCGCCAGGTTGGCGAAGGTCTGCCGCACCTGCTCGGCGAAACTCGCGGGCTGTTGGTCAAGGCTGCCCAGTGCGGGTATCTGCCCGGCGGTGAACACCAGGTGGCCACTGACCACGGCCTGGGAGTAAGGGCCCACCGGGCCGATGGTGCCGGGGGCGGCATTGATGCGTTTCATGGGGTGTCTCCTGTTCGGCTCGGGAAACCGCCGGCCATGCCGGCGGCGGATGGCTCAGAAAAGCGGCAGGCTGTAGCTGAGGATCAGGCGGTTCTGCGCCTGGTTCGGATCGATGTCCGAATGCAGGAGGCCATTGCGCCAGGCGACGCCCAGGCCCTTGAGGGCGCCGCCCTGGATCACGTAGTCCAGGCCGATGTCACGCTCCCATTCGGACTTGTCGGCGCCGGACAGGCTCTCGATGTCCTCGCCCTTCAGGTACATGACCGAAGCCTTCAGGCCGGGGATGCCGGTGGCGGCGAAGTCGTAGCTGTACTGGGCGAAGCCGGTGCGCTCCCCTGCCCGGTTGAAGCTGGCGAGCATGCGGTCGGTATGCAGGTAGATGCTGGCACCGCCCGCCCCCTTGTCCGGCAGCGAGCCCTGGTTGGGCTGGACGAAGTTGCTGCCGTCGGACACCACCTGGTAGCCGGCCATCAGCGCGTGCCCCTTGATGCTGTAGGTGAAGGCGGCGCTCCAGGTGTGGTTATCGATCTCGCCGGTGCCGTCCTCGGTGAAGCCGCCGACGCGGAAGCCCGCCGCACGGCCGGTGGCGGTGCCATTGGCGCCATCGGAGGTGGTGCGGAAGTAGCGCAGCTCGGTCTTGAACGACTGCCCCTCGGCGATCGGCAGGCTGTGGGTCAGGCCGAGGAAGTGCTGGTCGTAGTAGTCCTCCAGGTTGGCGAAGTAGTACTGGGCGAGCAGGTCTTGGCCGAGCTTGTAGTCGCCTCCGGCGAAGAGGAACTGGTTGCTCTCGCGGGTGCCTCCGCTGACCGCAAGGCCCGTGCGGTCGCTGGAGCCGCGCCCGGTGGCATGTTCCAGGCGGCCGGCGGTGAGGGTCAGGCCATCGATCTCGCCGGAGGTGACCTGGCCGCCCTCGAAGGTCTGCGGCAGCAGACGGCCATCGTTGTAGGTCAGCACCGGGAGCTTGGGCAGCAGGGTGCCGTAGCGGGCCTCGGTCTTCGAGAATTTCAGCTTGGGGGTCAGGCCTAGGCGGCTCCATTCGCTGGCCGCGCCGTTGCCGTCATCGGGAATCATGCTGCTGCCGCGATGGCGCCCGGCACCGCTGTCCAGGGTCAGGCCCAGCAGGCCGATGGCGTCCAGACCGACGCCCACCGTGCCCTCGGTATAGCCGGAGGTGAAGTTGAGCATGAAGCCCTGGGCCCATTCTTCGGTCTTGCTCTGCCCGGCACTGCCGGGCCGGTCGCGGAAGTCGTTGTTGAAGTAGAAGTTGCGCAGGTTGAGGCTGGCGTGGCTGTCGCCGACCAGGTCCGCCAGGGCGCATGGGCTGAAAGGCAGCGCCAGGGCGCACGCGGTGAGGCTGATGCCGTGTAAGGTCTTGTTCATCTACTGGCTCTATTTCAGGGTGCACGCGGCCCGCCCGGTCACGCAGCGGGCTCGCTGGACAAGTCGGATTGATCAGGGCTGCGCGGCGTTGCGAGCCTGCGCGTTGAGGTCTTTCCTGAAGGTTTCGGTGAGCAGCAGCAGGGCGACCAGCGACACCACGGCCGAACCCACCATGTACCAGGCGACGGACGAGCCCTTGCCGGTCATGGACAGCAGAGCGGTGGTCACCAGCGGTGTGGCGGCGCTGCCCAAGAGGCCCGAGAGCATGTAGCTGATGGACAGGCCCGAATAGCGCACCTTGGTGCCGAACAGTTCGGCGAGGAAGGTGGCGATGGGGCCGTAGTTGGCGGCGAAGGCAGTCATCAGCAGCAGGTAGCCGAGGAACACGAATGGCAGCTCCCGGGTGTCCATCAGCCAGAACATCGGGAAGGCGACCAGCGCCTCGGCGATGATGCCAGCGACAATGATCGGCTTGCGGCCGACGCGGTCCGACAGTGCGCCGAAGAACGGCAGCATGAAGATGCAGGCTGCGCAGGAGGCCAGCACCACGCTGAGCATTTCGCCACGGGAGAAGCCCAGGGTCTGGGTGCCGTAGGTGAGGCCGAAGGCGACGATCAGGTTGTAGGACGTGCCGGTGGACATGGTGGCGACGCCACCCAGCAGCACCTGCTTCCAGTATTTGCGGAACACCTCCAGCAGCGGCACTTTCACCTGCTCGCCGGTCTTCTCCACCGCTTTGAACGACGGGGTTTCATGGATGTTCAGGCGAATGTACAGGCCCAGGGCGATCAGCAGGATGCTGCCCAGGAAGGGCACGCGCCAGCCCCAGGTGAGCAACTCTTCGGCCGGCATGGAAGCGGCGATGAGCAGGAAGGCCAGGTTCGCCAGCATGGTGCCGGCCGGCACGCCGATCTGCACCCAGGAGCCATAGAGGCCGCGCTTGTCCTTCGGCGCATGCTCCACCGCCATCAGCACCGCCCCGCCCCACTCGCCGCCCAGGGCCAGGCCCTGGATGATGCGCAAGGTCAGCAGCAGGATCGGCGCCCAGATGCCGATGGACTGATAGTCCGGCAACAGGCCGATGGCGAAGGTGGCGGCGCCCATGGTGAGCAGCGAGATCAGCAGCATCGACTTGCGCCCGAGGCGGTCGCCGAAGTGGCCGAACAGCGCGGCGCCGACGATGCGCGCGCCATAGGCCGAGGCGAAGGTGCCAAAGGCCAGCAGCGTGCCCACCAGGGGATCGAAGCCGGGGAAGAAGATCTTGTTGAAGACCAGGGCCGAGGCGGTGGCGAAGACGAACAGGTCGTACCACTCCACCGTGGTGCCGATGACGCTGGCGACGGCGACTTTCTTCATGTCGGTTGTTTGTTCAGATTGCGGGGTCGCAACCTCGGTGTACGCAGGGCTGGTCATGCCTATTCTCCCGTTGTGTGCTGCTTGGGCACGTGGGTTTGTTTGTTCTTGGCAGTTGAAGGTGTTGCGGGCGTTTCTTGTTTTTCGGGCAAAGGGAACCCGTGGCGCCCGGCAGCGGTGATGGCCGCCGGGCACCCGGTGTGACGCGGTTGGATCAGCTTGTCCGGTCGGCGCGGCTCAGTACGGCGTTGAGCAGCACATCGCAGCCCTTGCTGACGTCATCCGGCAGGGCGTCCTCGGCCTCGTTGTGGCTGAGGCCGCCGACGCAGGGGATGAACACCATGGTGGTCGGGCAGTGCCGCGCCAGGTGGATGGCGTCGTGGCCGGCGCCACTGACGATGTCCTGGTGCGGGTAGTCCAGGCCTTCCACCGCATTGCGCACGGCGGCGATGCAGGCCGGGTCGAAAGGCGTCGCCGGGCTCAGCCAGTGCCGCTCCAACTTCACCTCCAGGCCACGACGCGCGGCGATGGCGGCGATGAGGTCGCGGGCGCTGGCCTCCATGGCGGCAATCTCGTCGTCCAGGTGGTGACGCAGGTCCAGGGTGAAGGCCACCCGGCCGGGAATGGTGTTGCGCGAAGAGCGCGCGATGTTCAGTTGGCCGACGGTAACCAGGCCCTTGGGGGCGAAGTCGCGGGACAGCTGTTCCAGCGCGGTGATCATCTCGCCGACGCCGAACAGCGCATCCCGGCGCAGCGGCATGGGAGTGGTGCCGGCATGGGCCGGTATGCCCTGCACCTCGATGTCCAGCCAGCAGATGGCCTGGCCACCGGTGACCACGCCCACTGGCAGTCCGGCGTCTTCGAGGATCGGGCCCTGTTCGATATGGGCTTCGAAGTAGGCATCGAACTCGCGGCCCAGGGGCAGCGCCCCCGCCTGACCGGTCCGCTCCAGGGCCTCGGCCACGCTGATGCCATCGGCATCGCGGATGGCCAGCGCACGCTCCAGCGGCAGGTCGCCGGTGAACACCGCCGAACCCAGCATGGCCGGGGTGAAGCGGGCGCCCTCCTCGTTGGTCCAGACGGCGATTTCCAGCGCGCGCTCGGTCGCGATGCCGGCATCCTTCAGACTGCGCACCACTTCCAGGCCGGCCAGCACCCCATAGATGCCGTCGAAGCGGCCGCCCTTGGGCTGGGTGTCCAGGTGGCTGCCCATCACCACGGGCGGCAGCGCGTCGTTGCACCCGGGCAGGCGGGCGAAGAGGTTGCCGATGGGGTCGAGCCGAATGCTCATCCCCAGGTCACGGCACCAGCGCACGAACAGTTCCCGCCCTGCCCTGTCCTCTTCGGACAACGCCAGGCGGCAGTTGCCACCTTTCTCCGTCGGGCCGACCTTGGCCATCTGCATCAGGCTGTCCCACAGCCGTTCGCCATTGCATTTCAGCATGCTCATTTCCTCGTTCCAGGCGCAGGGTTCAGTAACCGAGACGGGTGTCCACCCGGTTCAACAGGGGCTGACCCGCCTCCAGGCGGCGGGCGTTCTCGCCAATCTGGCGGGCGATGCAATCGTGGGAGGCGGCCGACGCCATGTGCGGGGTGATGGCGATGCCGGGGGTGGTCCAGAGGCGGCTGTCCAGCGGCAGCGGCTCCTTCTCGAACACGTCCAGCAAGGCGCCGCGCAGGCGGCCGTCCTGCACCGCGTCGATCAGCTCGTCCACCGCCACATGGGCGCCGCGGCCGCAGTTGACCACCGCGGCGCCGGGCGCCAGGGCCTCGAACGTCTTGCGGCAGAGGATGCCGCGGGTGGCCTCGGTCAGCGGCAGCAGGTTGACCAACAGGTCCAACCCATCGAGGAAGGCGGCGAAGCCCTCATCTCCCGCATGGGTCTGCACGCCGTCGATCCGCTTGGCGGTACGCGACCAGCCGCGCACGGCATATCCGGCGGCGGCCAGCTCTTCGGCGATGGCGCCACCCAGGGAGCCCAGGCCCATCACGCCGATGCGGTAGTCGGCCGCAGGCTTCTGCGGATGGCGCAACCAGACCTGGCGTTGTTGTTGCTTCAGGGCCCGGTCGAAATCCCGGTGGTAGTGGATCACCGCCCAGCGCACGTACTCCGCCATGCCCTGGCGGTGCGCCGGGTCGACCACGCGGCAGACCGGGACTTCGGCATGCTCCGGGTCGGTGCCCAGGTGGTCGACGCCGGCTGCCACCGAGTGGATCAGCTTGAGGTTCGGCAGCCGCGCCAGGCTGCCGGCCGGCGGGAACCAGCAGGCGGCCACTTCCGCGTCGCGCGCGGCGGGATCGTCGGCGAGTACCACGGAAAGCTCCGGCGCCTGCCGGGCGAAGGCGTTCTGCAGCTGGCCGAGCAGCACGGTGTCGGCCGATAACAGGACCAGCGGCTTCATGAGCAGTAGGACTCGCGTTGGGATTCGATCAGGGTCAGCGCGGCGTTCCAGCTCAGCTCGACGATCTCGGCCGACTCGTCGCGCTCGAACTGCGCGGCGGTGTGGCGGCAGACCTCATCGGACGGGTACACCAGCTTGGCGCCACCGGCCAGGGCCTGGACCTGCGCCTGGCAGGCGCGTTCGAGGAAGTGGATCTCGTGGAAGGCCTCGGCCACGCTGTTGCCGCCGGCCAGCAGGCCGTGGTTGCGCAGGATCATCGCCTTGTGCGGGCCGAGGTCGGCGATCAGCCGCTCGCGCTCGTCCAGGGACAGGGCGATGCCTTCGTACTGGTGGTAGGCCAGCTTGCCGTAGAACTTCAGCGCGTGCTGGCTGATGGGCAGCAGCCCCTGCTCCTGGGCCGACACCGCGATGCCGGCGGCGGTGTGGGTGTGCACCACGCACTTCATGTCCGGCCGCGCCATGTGGATGGCCGAGTGGATGACGAAACCGGCCGCATTGACCCGGCGCTCGCCGAAGGCCTCGTCCACCACATTGCCGTGCTGGTCGATGCGCACCAGGTCGGAGGCGCGCATGCGGTCGAAGATCACCCCGTAGCGGTTGATCAGGAAGTGATGCTCAGGCCCCGGGATGCGCAGGGTGATGTGGGTGTCGATCAGGTCAGTCATGCGGAAGTGCGCGACCATCCGGTACAGCGCGGCCAGTTCGCAGCGGGCCTGCCATTCGACATCGCTGATGTTGTGCGGCTTGCTCATGAAAACTCCTGGTTAGCGAGCGAGGACGGGGCTGGGCTGCACCTCGCCGCGCAGGCGGGAGAGGCCGCAGACCCCGATCAGGGAAAGTGCGGAGAGGAAGCTGAAGAAGAAGGCCAGCGGCAACCATTGGCCGGCGAACTGATTGGCGATCAGGGTGCCGATGATCGGCGTGCTGCCGCCGGCGATGGCGCAGATCAACTGGTAGGCCAGCGAGATGCCCGAGTAGCGCAGGTGCGCCGGGAAGGCCTGGGACATGTAGCCGGCGATCACCGCGTAGAGGGCCGACAGAGTGACCACCGCCAGGGCGATGCCGAGGGTCATCAGCACCAGGTTCTGGGTCCCCACCAGCATGAACATGGGGTACGGCACGGCCATGCACAGCAGCGCCACCAGTTTGAGGAATCGGCCCTCGCCGATGCGTTCGGCCAGCAGTGCCGACAGCGGCTGCGAAAGGAATTGCAGGATGGTCACCAGGAACAGGCAGTCGAGGATGGTGGAGCGCTCGATGCCCTGGTAGGTGGTGACGTAGGTGATCATGAAGGTGTTGGTGAAGAAGAAGCCGGCCGAGCCGATGGTCACCGCCAGCGCGGCGAAGAGGATCTGCCGCCAGCAGGTGCGGATCACTTCCAGTACCGGGTACTTGACCGTCTGATCCTGCTCGCGCACCGCCTTGAACTCGGGGGACTCATCCACGCCGAAGCGGATCGCCAGGCCGACCATCATCAGCAGGCCGCTGATCAGGAAGGGAATGCGCCAGCCCCAGGCGATGAAGTCGTCCTGGTCCAGCATGGTCACGAGGCGGAAGGCGATCAGCGCCAGCAGCAGGCCGGCCGGGCTGCCCAGCTGGGCGAAGGAGGCGTAGAAGGTCTTGCGCCGGGCCGGCGCGTGCTCGCTGGCCATCAGCACTGCCCCGCCCCACTCGCCGCCCACCGAGATGCCCTGGATGATGCGCAGGACGATCAGGCCGATGGGCGCCCAGATGCCGGCGCTGGCGTAGCTCGGCAGCAGGCCGATGCCGGTGGTGGCCAGGCCCATCAGCGCCATGGTCACCAGCAGCATCTTCTTGCGCCCGAGGCGGTCGCCCAGGTGGCCGAACACCATGCCGGCCATGGGCCGGGCGATGAAGCCGACGGCGAAGGTGCCGAAGGCCGCCATAGTGCTGAGAAAGGGATTGGAGCTGGGGAAGAACACCTGGCCGAGCACCAGGGCTGCGGCGGTGGCGTAGATGTAGAAGTCGTAGAACTCGATGGTGGTGCCGACGAATGCGGCAGCCGCCGCGCGACGCGGCTGATTGGAAGTGTGCATGCAAGGCCCTTCTTGGATTACTTGTCGAGGCAGTGTTCTGTTCTGGCTAAGCCGGTCGCGCTCTATGGCGCTTTTCGGCTTTATCGCGCCCGGGCTATGATTAGTCAATTTGCTAATTCTTATCCGCCGTATTAGCACTACTACTAATAGGAACTGAGATGACGATCCCGACGTCACAATCTGACGCATTGGTCAACAAGTGGGAGGGACGTCGTTTCCTCAACGACCGCCTCGACTGGAACCTGCTACGGACCTATCTGGTGATCGGCCAGGAAGGCAGCATCAGCCGCGCGGCGGCGCGCCTGCACATCACCCAGTCGGCTGTGAGCCAGGCGCTGAAACGGCTGGAGGAGCAACTGGAATGCGCGCTGATCCTGCGGCGCGGTCCGCGCTTCGACCTCACCGCCGCGGGCGAGGAAGTGCTGCGCATCGCCACCGACATCTACGGCGACATCTCGCGCATCAGCGCGGCGGTGGAGGAACGCAGCGATGGTGTGGCGGGCAAGGTCCGGCTGCTCAGCATCAGCCGGGTGCAGTCGCCGCTCTACGACGAGTTCCTTGCCGAGTTCCATCAAGCGCATCCGCGCGTGGAGCTGGAGATCGAGGTGATGCGAAGCTCGGACATCATCAGCTCGCTCATGCAGAAAACCGCTACGGCGGGTCTCGGCCTGTGCCGCATCCCCCAACCCAAGCTGGAGCAACGTCAGCTCCTGCGTCAGCGCTATGCGTTCTTCTGTGGCCAGCGCCATCGTTTCTTCGGCCGCAGCGATGTGTCGCTGGAAGAGCTCAAGGGCGAGAACTTCGTGAGCTTCGTCAGCGACCAGTTTGGCGGCAACCTCTCCCCCCTCGCGGTCTTCCGCGATCAGCAGGGCTTCACCGGGCGAATCGTCGCCTCGTCATCGAGCTTCGAGGAAATTCACCGTCTGGTCTGCGCTGGATTCGGTATCGGCTGCCTCCCCGAGCACGTCCTCGGCAAGGACATCGAGGAAGGCCTGCTCTGGCGGCTACCACCTGCGGAAGGGATAGTCGACGTCGACATCTTCCTGCTGTGGAACCGCGAGCAGAAGATGACCCTCGCCGAGAGCGTGTTCCTGGAGAGCTTCCAGCACAAGCTGGCGACCGGGGATGAAGCCTGACGCGGCCCTGCGGGCGGACTTCAACGGAAGTGCGGCCAATGCCAGTGGTGGTGTTCCAGCCACGACTTGATGGCGGGCCTGTTGCTCCACAGCGCCATGCCGATGCACAGGAGGATCAGGCAAGCGATGATGATCATGCCTATGGTGTTCACGCTCATGACGCACCTCCTCGATATGCGCCTGACGACAGAATCAAGCTAGCAAGGCCGATTTTCCCCTACAAGTGGCTGGCGTCAGACGGTAGCGAGGCCGGGTGGGACGCGTGTTCGACGATTTCGAGAGGGTTTGCCGATTCCTTCGGCCGTGCCTGCGTTAGCTGCTGAAGAAACGAATAGAAGCCTCTAGTACGGACCTTTCAGGACTCCGTATGTGCCTGACACTACCCTCACCCCCGGCCCCTCTCCCGGAGGGAGAGGGGTGACTCGCGCCTGACCGGACGAGGCAATCCTGATGCCTGGTCGATCGCGGGATCAGCCCCTGCGTCTCACTCTTCCCCTCGGTGCGCGCGGCGCACCCTACCTGCTCAGCTCTGTCGCTCTCGCCAGACAACCGGAGTCGTAACAGGCGAAGCCAGTTACTCATGACCGTCCTGAGGGCGTTGTTTCCAAAATTCAAATGAACAAGCGAGCCGTTCATTCCAAAAACGCATAAGCGCGCCGCCATCCACCAACCATCCTTGTGGAACATCCACCAGCGAGGGATCGCAGCCGATCCGCCGCTGACCTCATGACCCGCAGCGGGAGCCGCCCATGAAAGACGCCCTGTCCAACCAGCCTGTGGAACCGGCTAGCCTGTCCCGCACGTCCGCTGTCCAGGGGGGGTGGAAGCGCTGGCTGCCCGGGCTGACGATGCTGCGCCAATACCAGCCCGGCTGGCTGCCCAAGGACCTGGTCGCCGGCCTGGTGCTGACCACCATGCTGGTGCCGGTGGGCATCGCCTATGCCGAGGCGTCCGGGGTGCCGGGCATCTACGGCCTGTACGCCACCATAGTCCCGCTGCTGGCCTACGCCCTGTTCGGTCCCAGCCGCATCCTGGTACTCGGGCCGGATTCGGCCCTGGCGGCCATCATCCTCGCCGTGGTGCTGCCCCTGTCGGGAGGCGACCCGGTGCGCGCCATCACCATCGCCAGCGCCATGGCGCTGGTTTCCGGCCTGGTCTGCATCGGCGCCGGGCTGTTGCGCCTGGGTTTCATCACCGAGTTGCTGTCCAAGCCGATACGCTACGGCTACATGAACGGCATCGCCTTCACCGTGCTGATCAGCCAGACGCCCAAGCTGTTCGGCGTGTCCGTCGACAGCGCCGGGCCGCTGCGGGACATCCTGGCGCTGACAAAGGCGCTGATGGCAGGCCAGGCCAACTGGACCGCCTTCGCCGTCGGCGCCGGCACCCTGGCGCTGATCCTGCTGCTCAAGCGTTTCGAACGGGTGCCCGGCATCCTGGTCGCCGTGGTGGTGGCCACCCTGGTGGTGGGCGGCCTGGACCTTGGCGACACCCACAATGTGAAGGTCCTGGGTGCTGTACCCGAAGGGTTGCCGAGCTTCGCCTTTCCCTGGTTGCAGCCGGGCGACCTGGTGACCGTGCTGGTGGGCGGATTCGCCGTGGCCCTGGTGTCCTTCGCCGATACCAGCGTGCTGTCCCGCGCCTATGCGGCCAAGACCCGCACCCCGGTGGACCCGAACCAGGAAATGGTCGGCCTCGGCGCGGCCAACCTGGCGGCGGGTCTGTTCCAGGGCTTCCCCATCAGCAGCAGTTCCTCGCGCACCCCGGTGGCCGAGGCGGCGGGCTCCAGGACCCAGCTCACCGGCGTCTTCGGTGCCCTGGGCGTGTCACTGCTGTTGCTGCTGGCCCCCGCCCTGCTGCGCAACCTGCCCAACAGCGCCCTCGCCGCCGTGGTGATCGCCGCCGCCATCGGACTCTTCGAGTTCAAGGACCTGGGGCGCATCTATCGCATCCAGCAATGGGAATTCTGGCTGTCGTTCACCTGCTTCGTCGGAGTCGCGGTGCTCGGCGCGGTGCCGGGCATCGGCCTGGCGGTGGTGGTGGCGGTAATCGAGTTCCTCTGGGACGGCTGGCGCCCGCACTACGCCGTGCTCGGCCGCGTGGACGGCATTCGCGGCTACCACGACGTCTCCCGCTACCCCCTGGCCCGCTGCGTACCGGGCCTGCTGCTGTTCCGCTGGGACGCACCACTGTTCTTCGCCAACGCCGAGCTGTTCCAGAACTGCATCCTGGACGCCGTCGCCCAATCGCAGACGCCGGTGCGCCGGGTGGTGGTGGCGGCGGAGCCGGTCACCAGCGTGGATGTGACCTCCGCCGACATGCTGGTGGAGCTGGAACAGTCGCTGCGGTCCGCCGGCATCTCACTGCGCTTCGCGGAGATGAAGGACCCGGTGAAGGACAAGCTGTTGCGCCTGGAAGTGCTGGAGCACATAGGTGCCGAAGTCTTCCATCCCACGGTCGGGGCGGCCGTCGACGCCTACCTCGACGAGCACGGCGTAGACTGGACGCCCTAGCGCAGGCCAGCGCCGAGCCATGAACAGCTGTGTTCGAGGAGGGTCCCATGACGCATTTGCGCCAGCCGAACGGCGAGATAATCGCCCGGCAAGCACCGGGCGGCGGGCGCCTGCCGGTCATGGCGGATGTTTTTTTACGCATTCTTTACGCCGCCAGGCCCGGTCAATCCGGATACTTGACGCCCTTCCGTGGCTGGCACCACGCCCAGCCCCCGCTTCATTTCCCCCGACGTCGCGACCGCCCCGATGCGCCCAGCGCCACCCCCTCATCCCAGGAGTGAATCGATGAGTTCTGGAACCCTGGAGCCCCAGGCCCATTCTCACGCCCGTCCCTCGTCCTTCGGCCTGCTCGTGGCGGCCGTCGGCGTGGTCTATGGCGATATCGGCACCAGCCCGCTGTATACCCTCAAGGAGGTGTTCGGCGGCCACTATGGTGTGCAGGTCAACCCCGAGGGCGTTCTCGGGACCCTCTCCCTGGTGCTCTGGTCGCTGCTCTGGATCGTGTCGCTGAAGTACGTGACCTTCATGCTGCGCGCGGACAACGGCGGCGAAGGCGGCGTGATGGCGCTGACCGCCCTGGCGCGCCGCGCCACTGCCGCATACCCGAGGCTCAGTGGGGCGCTGGTGCTGTTCGGGCTGTTCGGTACCGCACTGTTCTATGGCGACAGCATGATCACCCCGGCGATTTCGGTGCTCTCTGCCGTCGAGGGCCTGGATGTCGCCCTGCCCGGCGTCGGCCACTGGGTCGTGCCGATCACGGTAGTGCTGCTGATCGGCCTGTTCCTGCTGCAGAAGCACGGCACGGCGCGCATCGGCATCATCTTCGGCCCGGTGATGGTGCTCTGGTTCGTGGTGCTGGGCGTGCTCGGCGTCTACGGCATCTCCCAGCGCCCCGAGGTGCTGCAGGCGATCAACCCCTGGTGGGCAGCGAACTTCTTCCTGGCCCATCCGGGCATCGGCGTGACCATACTCGGTGCGGTGGTGCTGGCCCTGACCGGCGCCGAAGCCCTGTATGCCGACATGGGCCACTTTGGCCGTACCCCCATCGCCCGGGCCTGGTTCTCCCTGGTGCTGCCCGGCCTGGTACTGAACTACTTCGGCCAGGGCGCGCTGCTGCTGCAGAACCCGGCGGCCGCGCGCAACCCCTTCTACCTGCTCGCCCCCGAATGGGCGCTGCTGCCGATGATCGGCCTGGCCACCCTGTCCACCATCATCGCCTCCCAGGCGGTGATCTCCGGCGCCTTCTCCCTGAGCCAGCAGGCCATTCAACTGGGCTACATCCCGCGTATGCAGGTCCAGCACACCTCCAGCGCCGCCCAGGGGCAGATCTACATCGGCGTGGTGAACTGGGCGCTGATGACCTGCGTGGTCCTGCTGGTGATCGGCTTCGGCTCCTCCAGCGCCCTGGCCGCGGCCTATGGCGTGGCGGTGACCACCACCATGCTGATCGACACCCTGCTGGTCTCGGCAGTGATGCTGTTGCTGTGGAAGGCCCCGCGCTGGCTGGCGATTCCGCTGCTGCTGGGCTTCCTCGTGGTGGACGGGCTGTTCTTCTCGGCGAACGTACCGAAGATCTTCCAGGGTGGCGCCTTCCCGGTGATCGCCGGGGTGATCCTCTTCGTGATGATGACCACCTGGAAGAGCGGCAAGAAGATCCTCATCGAGCGCCTGGACGAAACCGCCCTGCCCCTGCGCATCTTCCTCGACAGCATCAGCCTGCAGCCGCCCCACCGCGTCGACGGCACGGCGGTCTTCCTCAGCGCCAGCCCCGATGCGGTGCCCCATGCCCTGCTGCACAACATGCTGCACAACCAGGTACTGCACGAGCAGGTGCTGTTGCTGACGGTGGTGACCCGGGATACGCCGCGCATCACCGATGAGCAGCGCCTGGAAGTGACCCCCTACGGCGACGGCTTCTTCCGCGTGCTGCTGCACTTCGGTTTCATGGAAGAACCCAATGTGCCGGAGGCGCTCCAGCAATGCCGTGTCGACGGCCTGGACCTCGCCCCCATGCGCACCACCTACTTCCTCAGCCGGGAAACGGTGATCCCCAGCAAGCGGCTCGGCATGGCGCTCTGGCGCGAAGGCCTGTTCGCCTTCCTGCACAAGAACGCCAACAGCAGCATGCGTTACTTCCAGCTGCCAGTTAACCGGGTGATCGAACTGGGCACGCAGGTGGAAATCTGAGGGACGCCTGAAGGCCAGGGCTCGACGAACCGGCTGCCCAGGCCTTCCAGCGCCGGCCAGACCGGCGTTATCCACTCCTCCAGCGCCACATGGCTGGTGGCCAGGCAACGCTGCTCCAGCCCGCAGCCCTGGTAGAAGCGATTGACCGCCTCGACCATGATGCTGCGCTGATCCTCCAGCAGGATGGCCCCGTGCACCAGCACCACCAGGCGCCCGTCGGCCACCCGCCGACGCCAGCGCTGGGCGGTGCCCACCAGCTTGCGCCGGCCCAGGGTGACGTTGAAGCGGCCGTCGCAGAAGGCGCCCGGCACCTCGCCCAGGCCGGGGACCAGGCCCAGCCCGCGCAACCACTGGCAGATCGGCTCGCACAGGCGCAGGTAGGCGGCTTCGATCCGCCCCTGCTCATCCTCTTGTGCCGGCACGGCGTAGGCCAGGGCCACATTGAGCACGGCCGGCGACTGCGGCACCGGCTCGCCCCCGGTGTCGCGCAGGGCGATGGGCCAGCCGAGAGCCGCGCAACCGATGTCGGCAGCGAGGAAACCCGGCAGCCGGCTCAGGCGGCGCGGCATCACCAGGGCGAAGTCGGAGGGGCGCCAGAACAGCACGCCCCACTCTTCCTCGCCCGCGTGTACGCGATCCAGAAGCTGCCGCTCGGCCTCCAGGCCGGCCTCGACACTGAGGCGCCAGACCGGGTTCATGAGGGCTCGCCTCCCTCGATCCGCCGGCACAGGTCGTCGAGGAAGTCCGCCGCCGGGGCGCCGTTCACCGCGCGGTGGTCGAAGGTCAGCGACAGGCCCATGAACTCCCGCTCCACCAGGCTGCCATCGGCAGCCCGTTGCAGGCGCCGCTGGGTGCCGCCGATGCCGATGATGGCCACCTGCGGCACGTTGAGGATGGGGGTGAAGAAGCGCACCCGCGAGAGCCCCAGGTTGGAAACCGTGATCGTCGCGCCGGTCAGCTCCTTCACCGACAACTTGCCGGCCTGGGCCTTCTCCACCAGGGCCCGGCGCGCGGCGGCCAGCCCCTCGGGGTCGAGCTGGTCGGCGTCGAACAGCGCGGGCGCCACCAGCAGGTCATCCGGCAACGGGATGGCCAGCCCCAGGTGCACCACGCCATGGCGGGTGATCTGGTTGTCCTCCAGGGTGGCGTTGAGCGCCGGATGGTCCTTGAGGGTGGCGATGATCAGGTGCAGCAGCAGGTCCTGCAGCGAGGCCTGGCCGCCGGCCGCCTTCAGCGCGGCGCGGCGGGCCTGGAGCGCGGTCAGTTCGCACTCGGCGTGGTGGGTGAGCTGCGCGGCGGTCTGCAGGCTTTCGCTCATCTTCGCCGCGATCATCTTGCGCATGCCCTTGAGCGGCAGCGTGCTGCTACCGGGGGGCGGTGTCTGCATCTGGCCCATGGTTCACTCCACACGGGCGATGGTCGCGCCCTTGGCGACCACCGCGTCTTCTTCTTCGAGAATCTTCAGCACGCCGGAAGCCGGCGCCTCGATCTCGAACTGCGCCTTCTCGGACATGATCTCGGCCACCAGGTCGCCCTGGGCGACCTCGGCGCCATCGCTCACCAGCCAGGAGGTGATCACGGCTTCGGCATCGCCTTCCCAGAGGTCGTCGGCGATCAGGATGGGGGTGGACATGGCTTACTCCTCGTTCTTCAGGTTCTGGTAGGCGGCGACGATTTTCGCCGCCGAAGGCAGCGCCCACTGCTCCATGGGCGGGGTGAAGGGAATCGGGATATCCGGGAAGGCCACCCGCTGCGGGCGCGCCTTGAGCATGCGGATATCGTGCTCGACGACGCTGGCGATGATTTCGCCGCTCACGCCGAAGCTGTGGTAGTCCTCGTCGACCACGATCAGCCGGCCGGTCTTGCGTACCGATTCGATGACGTGCTCGCGGTCCAGCGGCACCAGGCTGCGCAGGTCCACCACTTCGGCGCTGACGCCCTGCTGCTCCAGTTGCTGGGCCGCACGCAGGGCGTGGTGCACGCCGGCGCCGAGGCTGACGATGCTGACATCGCGGCCCTCGCGCACGGTCTTCGCCTTGCCTATCTCCACCACGTAGGGGTCTTCCGGCACGGCCACGGTGGCGCCCTTCTCGGTGCCGAGCCAGCCCATGCCCTGCAGGGCCTTGTGGAACAGGTAGACCACCGGATTGTCGTCGCGGATGGCGGCGGTCATCAGGCCCTTGGCGTCATAGGCGTTGCTCGGTACCACCACCTTCATGCCCGGCAGGTGGGCGAAGGTGCCGTAGAGGCATTGGGAGTGCTGGCCGGCGTCGGAGTAGCCAGCGCCAGTGGAGGCCATCAGCACCATCGGTACGCTGACCTTGCCGCCGGAGAAGTAGGTGTTCTTCGCCATCAGGTTGTAGATGGCGTCCATGCACACGCCGAAGAAGTCGACGAACATCAGTTCGACGATCGGCCGCATGCCGTCGGAAGCCGCGCCCACGGCGGCACCGATGAAGGCGGTTTCCGAAATCGGCGTGTCGCGGATACGCGCGCTGCCGAACTCTTCGTGCAGGCCGCGGGTGTTGCCGAACACCCCGCCGAGCTGGCCGATGTCCTCGCCCATCACGAAGACGCGGGGGTCGAGGCGCATTTCCTGGGCTACCGCCTCGGCCATGGCGCGGGCGATGGTGAGTTTGCGTTCTTTGATCGCTGCGGACATTTCTCAATTCCTCCGTCTATGGGATCAGTGACGGGCAGCGGCAGGCGCGCTCGGCCTGACGATGATCTTCACGTTCTGGTCCTTGTTGTTCACCAGCTCCTCGAAGCCCCGTTCGAGGATGTGTTCCAGCTCGATCCGCCCGGTGATCAGCGGGGTGACGTCCAGGCGGCCGTCGGCGATCAGCGCGATCACATCGGCGAACTCGCCGTTGTAGGCCAGCGCACCGATAACCTGTTTCTCGGTGGCGACTATCTCGAAGAAGTTGAATTCGCTGGGTTCCTCGAAGATGCCCACCATCACGCAGCGCCCGCCCTTGCGGATGACGTCGATGGCCAGCTTGGCGGTGGCCTTGTGGCCGATGCACTCGAAGGACACCGCCGCGCCGTAGCCCCCGGTCAGCTCGCGCAGGGTGGCGACGGCATCGCACTGGCTGGGATCGATGACCTCGGTCGCGCCCACTTCCAGGGCCTTGGCCTTGCGCGCCGTGGACATTTCCAGGGCGATGATCCGTGCGGCACCGGCGGCGCGGGCACACATGATGGTGCACAGGCCGATGGTCCCGGCGCCGACCACCACCACGGTCTGGCCCAGCAGGCTGCCGGCCTTCTTCACCGCATGCATGCCGACCGCCAGGGGTTCGATCAGCGCGCCGGCCTCGGTGGGGAAGCCTTCTGGCAGGCGGTACAGCAGGTTGGCCGGGACGTTGACCAGTTCGGCGAAGGCGCCGTTGTTCATCAGCCCGGTGAAGGCGAGGTTCTCGCAGAGGTTGTACTGGCCCTGCCGGCAGAACCAGCACTTGCCGCAATGCTGGCAGGCGTCGGCGGCCACCCGTTCGCCCACGGCGTAGTCGCCGACACCCTCGCCCAGGGCGACGATCTCGCCGCAGAACTCGTGGCCGAGGATGCACTGGCCCTTCAGGCCGGTGAGCGGATGGGCGCTGTCGGTGGGGATGAATACCGGCCCGGCCAGGTATTCGTGCAGGTCCGAGCCGCAGATGCCACACCACTCGACGCGGATCTGCACCCAGCCCGCTGGCGGTTGCGGCGGGCGGGCGACGTCCTGCAGACGGATATCTCGGCGGCCGTGCCAGACCGCGGCTTTCATGGTCGGTTGTCGGTACATGTCGGTTTCCTTGTTGTCGTTGTTGTGCCGGGTTCCGTTCACACGAACACCATGTCCAGGGCTTCTTCCGGTGCCGGGTAGTCACTCTCGCGGGCGAATTGCACGGCGGCGTCGACCTGGCCACGGGCACGCTCGTCGATGCCGGCGAGGGTCACCTCGTCCGCCACGCCCAGTTCCAGCAGCCGCTGGCGGTAGACCGGGATCGGGTCCTTGGCCCGCAGGGCTTCCTTCTCGCCGGCCGGGCGATAGGTCTCGCCATCGCCCATGAAGTGACCGGCCAGGCGGTGGGTCTCGATCTCGATC
Source organism: Metapseudomonas cellulosilytica (assembly GCF_049334135.1). NCBI lineage: Bacteria > Pseudomonadati > Pseudomonadota > Gammaproteobacteria > Pseudomonadales > Pseudomonadaceae > Metapseudomonas > Metapseudomonas cellulosilytica. The sequence continues at coordinate 50,786 of NZ_JBHZGN010000030.1, forward strand.
AGGCTCGGGCCATCGCCGGCGCGGGCACGGGCGATGGCCTCGGCAGCGGCGGCGAAGATGGCGTCGGGGTCGTTGCCCGGGACGAACACCCCGGGCATGCCGTAGGCGGCGGCGCGCAGGTAGTTGCGCTCGATGGCGGTGGAGGCGGCCTTGGCCACCGAGATGCCCCAGGCGTTGTCCTCGATCACGAAGACCACCGGCAGCTTCCACAGCGCGGCGAGGTTCAGGGTCTCGTGGAAGGCGCCCTGGTTCGCCGCGCCCTCGCCCAGGTACGCCACGGCGACGCCGGGCTTGCCCTGCAGCTGGCGCGACAGCGCGGCGCCGACTGCCGGGCCCATGCCCTGGGCGATGATGCCGGAGCAGGAGAAGTTCACCCGCGCATCGAACAGGTGCATGTGGCCGCCGCGACCGCCGGACAGGCCGGTCTTCTTGCCGAAGATCTCGGCGACCATCTCGTCCAGATCCACGCCCTTGGCCACGGCTATGTGGTGGGGACGGTGGGTGGCGGTGACGATGTCCCCGGCTTCGAGGTGGGCGCAGACGCCCACGGCGCAGGGCTCCTGGCCATTGGACAGGTGCATCTCGCCGGGGATGGGACCGTTGGCCATGTTGAAGACCGGGGTCTTGCCTTCCATGTAGATGCGTTCGATGGACTCTTCCAGGTAGCGGCTGACGAGCATCTGCTCGAACATCCAGAGGCGCTGGGCGTTGCTGGGGGTGGTCATGTGGTCGGCTCCTCAGAGGGCGCGCTGGTTGATCAGCGAGCCGATGTGCTCGGCCTGGCGCAGGGCCAGGGCGACGATGGTCAGGGTCGGGTTCTGCCCGCCGCTGGTGGTGAACTGGCTGCCGTCGGAGACGAACAGGTTGGGGATGTCATGGCTCTGCCCCCACTTGTTCACCACGCCGTCAGCGGCCTTGGCGCTCATGCGGTTGGTGCCCATGTTGTGGCTGGCCGGGTAGGACGGCAGGCGGATCACCTCGGTGGCGCCCACCGCCTCGTAGCACTTGCGGGTCTGCGCCACGCCGTGGTCGCGCATGGCGTTGTCGAAGGCGTGGTCATCCTTGTGCACCACCGGGATCGGCAGGCCGTACTGGTCCTTCTCGGTGCCGTGCAAGGTGATGCGGTTGCTCTCCATGGGCAGGTCCTCGCCACACAGCCAGACGCCGGACATGTGGTCGTAGCGCTCCAGCTTCGAGGTGAGGGCGCGGCCCCAGCCCTGGGGCGTCGGGTCGAGGAAGGCGGACATGAACGGCAGCCCGAGGGAGAGGATTTCCAGCCGGTAACCGCCGACGAAGCCCCGCGAGGTGTCGTTGTAGGACTCGTCGGAGATGATCCCGGCGCAGGTGGTGCCGCGATACATGTGCACCGGCTTGGGCAGCACCGCGTAGATGCCGGCGGTGGTGTGGCACATGTAATTGCGCCCCACCTGGCCGGAGGAGTTGGCCAGGCCGTCCTTGAACATCGAGGACTCGGAGTTGAGCAACAGGCGCGGCGATTCAATGGAGTTGCCGGCCACGCACACCACCCGCGCCTTCTGCCGCTGCTGGCGGCCCTGGGCGTCGGCGTAGACCACGCCGCTGACCCGGCCACGGGCGTCGTGCTCGATGCGCAGGGCCATGCTCTGCGGGCGCACCTCGCAGTTGCCGGTGGCCTCGGCGCGGGGGATGTCGGTGTAGAGGGTCGACCACTTGGCGCCGATGCGGCAGCCCTGCATGCAGAAGCCGATCTGCATGCAGCCGGGCCGGCTGTCATAGGGCTGGGTGTTGATCGCCATCGGGCCGGACTGGATTTCCTTGTAGCCGACACGCTGGGCGCCGGTGGCCAGCACCTTGAAGGAGTTGTGCCACTGGTGGTACGGCATGCCGGTGCTCGGACCGGTCACGCCCATGTGCTTCTCGGCCTTGACGTACCAGGGCTCCAGCTCCGCGTAGCTGAGCGGCCAGTCGAGCATATTGGCGCCCTTGATGTCGCCATTCTCGGTGCGCATGCGGAACTCGAAGTCGCGAAAGCGCAGGGCCACGCCAGCCCAGTGCACCGAACTGCCACCCACTGCCTTGACGATCCAGGCCGGCAGGTTCGGGTGGTTGCGGGCCACGTCCCAGCCACCGGTGGCGATGCGTTTGTCGAGCCAGGAGATCTTGTTGAACATGGCCCACTCATCGTTCTCGATGTCGGACATCTCGTAACGCTTGCCGGCCTCCAGCACCACCACGCGGATGCCTTGCCGGGCCAGGGCATGGGCCAGGGTGCCGCCGCCGGCGCCCGAGCCGATGATGACGACGACGTCGCCGTCGTCCTGGGAGAATTTCGCTGCCATGGGGTTAACCCTCATTGTTGTTGGAATCGATGGAGCCGCGAAGGAAGCGACGGCTCAGAGCCAGTCGAGGTCGTTGAAGCCGCGGGCGATGTAGCCGCCCTTCTCCACCGACGAGCCCTCGTAGCCGAACAGCGGGAACAGCACCTTGTTGTCGTAGAGGCCGAACATCAGGGCGCTGCGGGTTTCGCGGAAGAAAGGCGTGGTCTCGATCTCTCGCAGCAGGGCGACGCGGTCGTCCTCGCTGGCGATCTCCTCGAAAGCGCGGCCATGCACGGCGTGGGCACGGGCCTGCAGGGCCTTGAGGCCGTCGCGGACCAGCTCCGGCTGCTTGCCGGCCAGCTCGAACAGCGGCTTGGCGTAGGGCGCATCGCCCAGGCGGTCGTGGGGGAAGATGTCGCGGCCCACGCGCAGCAGCCCGGCGGGCAGCTGCGGCAACAGGTCATCGGCGATGGCTGTAACGGGAATGAGCTGGCTGGTGGCGGCGCTGGCGCCGAGGATCAGGGCGGACTGGCCCGACAGGCTGAGGAAGCGCCTGCGGCTGAGCGCGGTGCCCATGGGCGATGAGTCATGCATGGCAGAACTCCAGGCTGTTGCCGGCACGCCTGCAAGGTGGGAACAGGTGTGGCCGACGTTGTTGTTATTTGTCCGGGTGCCTTTTCGGCCCCTCGATAGCCAGGGAGCAGCTTGTGTGCCAACGCCGAAATACATTCTCAAGGCATTGTTTTTGAAGGAATTATCTTTAACGGCCGGTGATGATTGGGCGCCAGCCTGTAAAGCGTGCGCTTTACACTTGTAAGGGTTCCGTACAAGGGCTTTACATCCGTAAAGGCCTGCTTGAAACCTGAGTGGTTTGTGCGCTTTTGTAGGATGGGTGGAGCGAAGCGATACCCATCGATTCCCCGGCGCTGATGGGTATCGCTCTGCTCGCGGAAGGCCGCCCGACCCATCCTACGAGTGACGAACTACCCGACTACAAAAAAGGGGCCCGAAGGCCCCAAGCAGCGGACCGTCCAGACCGCTCAGAACACCTGCATCAGGCGAATGTTCAGCCTGTGCTCCTCACGAAAGCCGTTCTCCACCGCGAAGTCCCGCCCATAGGTGGCGGCCAGTTGCGTTTTCGGCAGGAAGAACCAGGAGAACCCCAGGTTCCACTTGCCGGTCTCCTGGCGGTCGTCCAGTTGGAGATCGTCGACGCGGCTTGCGCCGCCATCGAGCCAGGACAGGCCGGCACGCAGGTCCGCCTGCGGGGTCAGCTGGTAACGCAGGAATCCCTGGTACTGGTAGCTGGGCTTCTGCCGCTGGGTCCAGCGGCCACTGCCGTAATGGTTGTTGCGCCCGTAGAACATCACGTCCGCCGCCAGGTCCAGGGCCAGGTTTTCGGTCAGCCCGGTAACGTAGGCGGCCTGCAGGTTCAGCTTCCAGCGGTTCTCGCCCAGGTTGAGGTCGTCATCGGCGTCGTACCCGCCCAAGGGCAGGAACAGATAGGGCGTGATGCCGAGATAACGGCGACGCTCCGGCTCGTTGATCAGCCAGAGGGGCATGGCCAGGATCGGGTCGGCCAGGCCGGTGGCGTCCCCCAGGCCCCGGCGGCCATCCAGGCGGCCGAATGGCAACAGCACCTGGGGCGCGACGCGGAAGCCGCCGAGGTCGGCATAGTGGACCAGGCGCAGTATGCCGATTTCCGAGTCCAGCCCCGGCGCATTGGGTTGGCTGTGTCCGGCGCGGTACAAGCGGTCGCGCTCTGCGCCTTGCAGGTAAAGCAGGCCCAGGGTGGTGCCGGCCGGGGCCGCCACGTAGTCCCCGGCATCCAGGTCCAGCCCGTGGGCCGGGCGGGCCAATGAAAGACAGCCGGCCACCAGGGCGATCCCCCAGGCGGCGGTCCAGGTGCGGTTGTCGATGGTGAGTGGGCCGTTGATCTCGGCATTTTGATGGACAGGCAGCATCTCGCATCCTCGATTCTTGTTGTTCTACCCCGCGAAGGGGGCCGGATGCCGCTGGCGCAGGATGCGTGCCAGCACCTGCCACGACGCTGCAAGCGCATGATTTTCAAAATTAAATTGCCATCTCGGCGATGCGTCGCACTGCCCACTGCCCCTTACAGGTGTAAGCCCGGTCCGGGGCCGCCCTTACAACCATCGGGCAGGTGACGCCACCGACCTAAACTCGTAAGGTGTAGGCCAACGTGCCAGCCCGCTCCGCCAGGTGCTGCCGCCGAACAAGAACAAGATCGTCACTGCGGATTCGAGCCCGGTCGCCCGATATCCGAGGAGGCTGCATGAGCACCATCTCCACTTCGAGCCTGCACATCGACACCGTGCTGTCCTATGCCGCCGATGCCGCCGCCGCGCAGCCCGGCGCCAGTCGCGAAGCCATCATCACCCGCTCCTGGAAGCGCTGCATCCAGGACTACGGCCTGGACCCGGCCAAGCCCGCCCCGCCCCGCTACGTTCCGCGCCAGGTACTGCGCGAACACCAGGACCAGGCCGACGAGCTGATCAACGTCGCCCGCGCCGGCGTCGAGCAGCTCTACCGGCATATCGCCGAGCTGGGCTACGTGATCCTGCTGACCGACAACCGCGGCATCACCGTGCAATTCCTCGGCGACCCGCTGGACGAGGCGGCCCACCGCAAGACGGGTCTCTACCTGGGCGCCGACTGGAGCGAAGACCATGCCGGCACCTGCGCCGTGGGCACCTGCATCAAGGAACAGCAGCCGCTGACCTGTCATCACCATGACCACTTCAGCGCCCACCACACCGCGCTCACCTGCACCGCGGTGCCCATCTTCAATCCCCACGGCCAGCTGCTGGCGGTGCTGGACATTTCGGCGCTGAACTCGCCGCCGTCGAAGGACTCCCAGCAATTCGCCCTGCAACTGGTCAAGCAATACGCGCGCATGATCGAAGACGCCTACTTCCTGCGCCGCTACCGCGACAGCCATATCCTCTGCTTCGACCGTTCCCGCGAGTTCGTCCTGATCAACCGCCAGTACCTGCTCGCGCTGGCCGGCGACGGCAGCCTGCTGGCCGCCAACACCGCCGCCCGGAGCTTGCTCGCCGACTGCGGCCTGCAGCTGCCGGAGCGGCCTTCGGCGCTGGCTCGGCGGATCGGCGTCCAGGACCTGTTCGATTGCGTCCCGGACGATATCTTCAGCATCCCGCTGGCCAGCCCCGACCAGGTGCGGGCCTTCCGCACCCATCGGCAGAACGCGCTGTTCTTCGCCGCCCTGATGGAGCCGAGCCGCGCGCCCCTGGCCCCGCAGGCGCAAAAGACCGAACAGCAACGCTGCCCGCTGGACGAGTTGGCGGACGACGATCCGGCCATGCGCAAGATGCTCGCCCGCGCCAAGCGCCTGTGCAGCGAGCCGCTGAACGTGCTGCTCAACGGCGAGACCGGCACCGGCAAGGAGCGCCTGGCCAGGGCCTTGCACGACAGCAGCAACCGGCGCAAGGCGCCCTTCGTCGCCATCAACTGCGCGGCGATGCCGGAGTCGCTGATCGAGAGCGAACTGTTCGGCTACCAGCCCGGCACCTTCACCGGCGCACGCAGCAAGGGCATGCGCGGCCTGATCCAGCAGGCCGATGGCGGCACCCTGTTCCTCGACGAGATCGGCGACATGCCCCTGCACCTGCAGACGCGGTTGCTACGGGTGCTGGCCGAACAGGAAGTGATGCCCCTGGGGGGTGAGAAACCGATCAAGGTGGACATCCGCGTGGTCGCCGCGAGCCACCGGGAACTGCGCCAGCTGATCGAGGCGGGGCAATTCCGCGAGGACCTCTACTACCGCCTCAACGGCGCCATCCTGCGCCTGCCGCCCCTGCGCGAACGTGCCGACAAGGCTTACCTGATCGAACGCATCTTCAAGGCGCTCAGCGACCAGCGCCAACGTCCTGCGCGAATTCGCGGCGACGCCATGAGCGCCCTCCTCGGCTATGCCTGGCCAGGCAATATCCGCGAACTGCGCAATGCCCTGCAGTACGCCCTGGCCACGGCCGAGACGGACGAGATCACCGTCAATGACCTGCCGGAAGAGTGCCTGCCCAGCGTCAACCCGCGGCAGCCGGCCCGGCCCGCTCCGCCCCAGGAGCAGACCAGCCACGCGCGCGAGCTGGAGGAAAGCCTGCGGCGCCAACGCTGGAATGTCAGCGCCGCGGCCCGTGAGCTGGGCATGTCCCGGCCGACGCTGTATCGCTGGATGAAGCTCTACGGCATCGTCCCGCCGAACGCCCAGGACCTCTGACTGGAAAGCGCCCGGCGGCCATCGGGCCGGCTCGGGCGCTGCCGGCAACTCAGCGCTCGGGGCTGCGCGGGTCCCACAAGAGGCGTGCCAGACCCTGCTCGTAGCCCATCCCGCCGGGGAAGCTCACCAGCTCCAGCTGCAGCCCCCAGGGCGCCAGGAAATAGACCCAGGTCAGCCCCTTCGCGGGCCCTTCGGCAAAGCTCGACGGGCTGTCCAGTACCTGGACGCCGCGGGACTTGAGGTAGTCCACGGCGGCCTCCATGTCATCGACGTAGAACGCCAGGTGGTGCCCGCCGACATCGCTGTTGCGCGGAAGCCGGCGGTTCTGGTCCGGGGCCTGGTACTCGAAGACTTCCAGGTTGGTCCCGTTGCCACAGCGAAGCATCTGGAAATCGCGGATGGTCGCCCGTGGATGCACGTTGAGATGGCGCTCCATCCAGTCGTCGTCGAAACGGAACTCACCGAAGTTGAAGTAGGGTTCGCAGCCGAGCACCTCGACGAAGAAGGCGACGGCTTCGCCCAGGTCGGGAACGGTGATGCCGATGTGCTGCATGCCGCGCATACCCGGAAGCGCGCCGCTCGGGATGTGGTCTTGGGTCATGGATTTTCTCGCTTGTTGTTGTTCGGGTTCGGGGCGTGCGGGACACGTCCCGAAACCGACTCAGCAGGATGGATGCCAAAACCCGGGCCCCTGATTTCCACGGTGCTCCTGGCGCAAGCGGCTCTCCATTCTGTAACGCGCTTTACAGGTGTAAGGCGTTACAGGCCAAGCCCTGGGCATCGAGCCCGCCTGACACAACCCTCACCCCCGGCCCGATCGCTTCGCGCTCAGGCGCTCATCGGCACCGGAAGCGGCGCTTCCGAAAGCGTGCCTCTTCACCCCTGAAGTGGAGAGGGGTGACTCTCGCCGGTGCCTCCGAGCTCTGTAGGGGCGTACACGCAGCAGGTTGTTTCTTCGCTTTTACACGACCTTGGCCACAGGCAGGCCGCTAGCCCCGCGAGCCGCCGGGTGGGTCGATAGCGAAGATGAACGGAGCGCATTCATGACGGGCGGCGGTACATGCTCAAATTGCTCAATCCGACGAGCGTTGGCTGGCACGGAGACTGTGCTCTTGCGCCCAGCCCGTGCCAGCCTTTTTAGCCGTCGCCTGCGGATGCGGGCTGCCCGTTCGGCCCGGGCAGCGCCGGGCCTCAGCGGCCCTGGGCGATACCCTCGATCACCGCCGTGGCGGGAATCACCCGGGCCCGAACGCCGAAACTCGACATGCTGCCGAGCACCCTGTTGTGGTGGGCGATGATCTGCGCGGCGTTGAGCACGCCATTGTCCAGGGTCGAGTGGGCGTCCTCCACCAGTGCCACCTGGTAACCCAGCGCCAGGGCGCGGCGCACGCTGGTGTCGACGCAGAAATCGGTCTGCAGACCGCAGATGATCAGGCGCTCGATGCCACGCGCCTGCAGGGCCTGCTGCAATTCGGTCCGATGGAAGGAGTCGGGAGTGGTCTTGCGCAGCCGGATGTCCCCCGGCACGACCGCCAGATCGTCGGCGAGCTGCCAGCTTTCGCTGCCGAAGCGGAACTCGCCGTCCTCCTCCTCGTGCTGGATCAGAAACACCGGCAGGCCGGCGGCCCGAGCCGCGCTGCCGATGCGGTTGATCGTCTCGATCACCCGCTGGATCTCGAAGGCGGCGTATTCGCCGACGCTGATGGCGCGCTGGACATCGATGATCATAAGAGCAGTGTTCATGGGGTCTTCCCTGGAGAAAGCACCCAGCTTAGGTCGACGCGCCGGCCAACGCCAGATTCTGCCGCAGCGGCCCTGCTGCGCACCCTGCCCGGGGCTGCCATCGCCGGCATTTTCTGGCAGCCTGTGCACCCCACCCTTGCCCTGGAGCAACCCGTGCCGAGCCCCAGCCACCACACTCAGGACCTCCGGATCCCCAGCCTTCATGGCCGGCTCTTCACGCGTATCTGGAGCCCCGATCACCTGAGCCCGTCCTTCGACGAGGTTCCCATCGTCCTGTTCCACGACTCCCTCGGCTGCGTGGAACTGTGGCGCGAATTCCCCGCCAAGCTCGCCGCGATCACCGGCAAGGCGGTGGTGGCCTACGACCGCCTGGGTTTCGGCCGCTCGGACCCGCATCCGGGCCTGCTGTCCTTCGGTTTCGTCGGTGATGAAGCCGAGCACGATTTTCCGGCCGTGAAGGACGCCCTCGGCATCGGCGAATTCATCGCCTTCGGCCACAGCGTCGGTGGCGGCATGGCCACCCACTGCGCAGCGCGCCATCGGCAACACTGCCAGGCGCTGATCACCGAGTCGGCCCAGGCCTTCGTCGAAGACCGCACCCTGGCCGGCATCCGCGAGGCCAAACGGGGTTTCCAGCAGGACGGTCAACTGGAGCGCCTGGCCAAATACCACGGCGACAAGGCCCGCTGGGTGCTGGAGGCCTGGACCGAAACCTGGCTGTCGCCGGCCTTTGCCGACTGGAGCCTGGCAGCCGGGATCGAGCGCCTGGACTGCCCGGTGCTGGCCATGCATGGCGACCTGGACGAATTCGGTTCCGCCCTGCATCCGCAGCGGATCGCCCAGCTCACCGACGGCCCCTCGCGGGTCCTGCTGATCGGCGAATGCGGCCACGTCCCTCACCGTGAAAAGGCGGATGTCGTGCTCCAGGCCGTGGCCGAACTGCTCCGCTGATGCGCGCCGCCCTTCGGCTCGCTATGCTCAAGGCCCATGACGCCCTCATTGCCCACCCGCCAACCCTGCCCGCCCGGTGCTTGCGATTGCAGGCGCGACGCGCTGCTGGAAACCCCCGGCGCTGACCTGCGCATCCTGATGCTGACCCGTCAGGAAGAGCAGCGCCTGCTGGCGCGGCTGGAGAACATCCAGAGCCTTGCCGACCTGGAGCATATGCAGCGGCGCATGTTCGAGCAGCTCGGGCTGCGTCTGCACATCGCTCCGGGCCACAACGAGGTGCGCAGCATGCGCGGCATCGATATCCGCATCGACGATCTGCCCGGCCTCTGCCGCAAAACCCGCCAGTCGATCCCGGCGGCCATTCGCCGGGGGCTGGAGAAGCACCCGGAGATCGCCTATCGCCTGCTGGACGCCCACGACCTGCTGCGCGACGCCTGAGCCCCGCCCGGCGGCCTGGCCCGAATCCGCGCGGGGCGCTATACCCATAGCGTCCGCCCCAGGCCGAGGAGTGCCCCCTGATGCCCGAGCCGCTGGTGATCCGCAACATGACCCGCGCCGAACTGGACCAGTTGGTGGGCTGGGCGGCGCTCGAAGGCTGGAACCCCGGCCTGCACGACGCCGGACTGTTCTGGGCGACCGACCCCGAAGCCTTCATCGCGGCGGACCTCGGTGGCGAGCTGATCGGCGGCGGCGCCATCACCGCCTACTACGACGAGTTCGGCTTCATGGGGTTCTTCATCGTCCGCCCCGAGTTCCGTGGTCGCGGCCTCGGCAACACCCTCTGGCACGCGCGCCGCGACCGCCTGCTCGGCCGCCTGCGGCCAGGCGCGAGCATCGGCATGGACGGCGTGTTCACCATGCAGGACTACTACGCCAAGGGCGGCTTCGTGTTTTCCCATCGCAACCTGCGTTTTCGCGTCGAGCTTCCCGAGCGAGCGCTGCCGCCGGCAGCGGATGAAGAGGTGGTCCCGCTGGAGCACGTTCGCTTCGACGAGGTCCTGGCCTACGACCGCACCTGCTTCCCGGCCATGCGCCCGGCCTTCCTGCAGGGCTGGATAGCCCAGCCCGATGCCCTCGCCCTGGGCTGCCTGCGCCGGGGCCGGCTGAGCGGCTACGGTGTGGTGCGGCGTTGCCTGGAGGGCTGCAAAGTCGGGCCGCTGTTCGCCGACGACGCCGCCGCGGCCGAGGCGCTCTATGTGCAACTGGCCGGGTTCGCCGCAGGCGGGCCATTGTTTCTCGACGCCCCGGAGAACAACCCCACGGCGATGGAACTGGTGCGCCGACACGGCATGAGCGAAGTCTTCGGCTGCGCGCGGATGTACCTCGGCGCCCTGCCCCCGGTCGCCGAGCAGCGCATTTTCGGCGTCACCACCTTCGAGCTGGGCTGATGGTCGAGCGCGACCTGCTCGGCTACGGCGGCAAGCCGCCCCACCCGCGCTGGCCGGGGGATGCACGGGTGGCGGTGCAGTTCGTGCTCAACATCGAAGAAGGCGCCGAGTCCTGCGTGCTCAATGGCGATGCTCAATCGGAGGCCTATCTGCACGAACTGCCGGGCCGTTCGCCCCGTGTCGGGGAGCGTGACCTGAGCGTCGAAGGCCTCTACGAATACGGTTCCCGTGCCGGCGTCTGGCGCATTCTCGACCTGTTCGACGAACGCGGGCTGCCGCTGACCGCCTTCGCCGTCGGCCGGGCCCTGGAGCTGGTGCCGCAGATCGGCCACGCCCTGCGCGCCGCCGGCCATGAGGTGGCCGGGCACGGTTACCGCTGGCTGGACCATCGCGAGATGCCCGAGGACGAAGAACGGCGCCAGATCCGCCTGACCATCGAACTGATCGAACGCATCTGTGGCCGGCGCCCGCTGGGCTGGTACACCGGCCGCGTAAGCCCGAACACCCGCCGCCTGCTGCGCGAGGAAGGCGGCTTCCTCTACAGTTCGGATGCCTACAACGACGACCTGCCCTATTGGCTGCCCGGCGCGCCGCCGCACTTGATCATTCCCTACACCCTGGTCAACAACGACGCCCGCTACCTGATGCCCCACGGCTTCGCCTCGGGCGAGGATTTCTTCCAATTGCTCAAGGACGCCTTCGATTGCCTGTGGCGGGAAGGTGCGCGGCAACCCGGGATGATGAGCGTCGGCCTGCACGGCAGGATCAGCGGCCACCCCGCCCGCGCCATGGCCCTGGCGCGTTTCCTCGACCATGTCGAGCGGCATGAGGGGGTGTGGGTCTGTCGGCGGGAAGAGATCGCCCGGCACTGGATCGCCGAGCATGGATATGAGGCGGGCCGCCCCGGGGGCAGCCCGCCTTAGCGCTTTTAGTGGAACGGGAAGATGTAGTTCATCCAGGCCGCCATGCGCAGGAGGATCTTGCGCATGATCGCCACATGGTGGAAGTGCTTGCTGTAGAGCGCCGCCTGGCCGTAGGAGCCGCCGGGCATCAGCGCCGCGTACTGGGCATAGTCCGGATCGGTGATCTCGATGATCACCGGCACCCGCCCGGGCGGCGGCGAGCCGGTGAAGCTGATCAGGGTGCCGGAGGGCTGCACCTGGCCTTCGCCGATCACCCCGATCACCTGTTTCACCTTGCCCTGGAACACCCGGCCGGGAATGCCATCGAAAGCCACTTCCGCCTCGTCGCCGGTGGAAAGCCGCAATTGGCTGTTCTGGCGCATCCAGGCGGCAAAGTAATAGCCCTCATCCGGGATGAACACCATGGACGGGCGCAGCGGCAGCCGACTGGCCATCATGCCCGGGCGCAGCGAGACATGGGTGACGAAGCCCTTGCTCGGTGCCCGCACCACGGTGTTGTCCAGTTCGAACTGGGCGATATTCAGTTGCGCGTCCAGGTCCTCCACCCGCGCCGTGGTGAGGTCCACATCACGGCGGTTACCCACATTGCGGGCAGCCAGCTCGCGGGCGCGGGACTGGTCGGCCCGTGCCGCCACCAGCTGCGCCTTGAGGGATTTCACCCGGTTCTCGAAGGGCGTCGGGTCGATGCGGAACAGCACATCGCCCTTTTGCAGCGGCTGGTTGCCCTGGACCGGCACATCGATCACTTGGCCGGTGACCACCGGAATCACCGGCACGGACACGAAGTAAGTCCGTGCCACCTCCGAATAGGGATGGTTGTAGTTCATCAGGAAGATCAGCGCGCCGACCAGGACCACCCCGCCCAGCACGGCCGTGGGCACGGTCCACTTGTTCAGCGGGATGCGGAAGATCTTGAAGATGGCAACGCAGATGGATGCATAGGTGAGGATCAGCAACAGGTCCATGGCTCAACCCTCCTTGTGCTCGCTGCCGGAAGCGGACATCCGCCCTTCGAGCAGTTCGATTCGCTTGCGCAGCTCCGCCACCTGCTGGGCAAGATCTGTTTCAGCGCCCGGCTTGCCCGTGGTGAATCCCCACCCGCGATCCTCGCGGTACAACATGGCCCAGATCCACAGGAACGGCCACAGCGCATGCAGGGTGAAGAGGCTCACCCAGCCGGCGGCATGGATGGCGTCCTGGTGCGGATGATTACGGTGAACGGCGATCTCGTAGGGAATGTCGTGGAGCACGATGATTCCGTAGAACAGCACCACGGCGGCGAATATCAGTACGCCCAAGGCGACGTAGTCGAGCATGATGTCTCATCCTGAATGACGGCCCTCACGACAGGGGAGCAGGCGCATCGACAAATGCCGGAAACGGCATCGCCGCCGGCTAGATTACGGCCGGCGGCGATCCCCCGATTTCCAGATTAGTCCAAGTTCCCTAGCGTGCCGCTTCGGATTGCACAGACTCCATGCGACCGTCTTCCACGGTTTCGACGGTACGGCGCGGGTGTGCCTCGCCGCTCGGGATGGCCGGCTGCTCCGCTTCGCCGCGCTCGCGCAGGAGGAAGTACGACAGCGCCGGGATCAGGATCAGCGCGCCGATCATGTTCCAGACGAACATGAAGGTCAGCAGGATACCCATGTCGGCCTGGAACTTGATGGGCGACCAGGCCCAGCAAACCACGCCGGCAGCCAGGGTGATCCCCACCAGGCCCACCACCCGGCCGGTGAAGGCCACCGCGTTCTTGTAGGACTCCGCCAGCGACAGGCCCTGGCGCTGGAATTGCAGCTGCACGCTGAGCAGGTACAGCGCATAGTCCACGCCTATGCCCACGCCCAGGGCGATTACCGGCAGGGTGGCCACTTTCACGCCGATTCCCATCACCACCATCAGCGCCTCGCAGAGCACCGAGGTGAGCACCAGTGGCAGCAGCGCCACCAGGGTCGCGCGCCAGCTGCGGAAGGTGATCAGGCAGAACACGGTCACCGCCAGGTAGACGTAGAACAGCATGGTGCGGTTGGCCTCGCGGACCACGATGTTGGTCGCGGCCTCGATGCCGGCGCTGCCCGCGGCCAGCAGGAACTGGCGATCCTCGCTGCTGTTTTCGGCGGCGAAGCGTGCGGCGATGTCCACCACCTCATCCAGGGTCTGGGCCTTGTGATCCTTGAGGAACGCGATCACCGGCATCAGCGAGCAGTCGGTGTTGAACAACTCCGGCGTGTTCACCGAAGCCTGCTGGGCGGCATAGTTCAGCACGTCCTGGTTGCGCTGCAGGCTGAGGAACTTCGGGTTGCCCTCGTAGGTGCCGGCAGTGATCTGGCGCACCGCGTTGGCCAGGGAGGTGGTGGCCTGCACATTGGGGTGCTGTTGCAGGGCCCAGGCCAGGCGATCGGCCTGGATCAGGGTCTGGTAGTTCAGGCAGCCCTCCGGCGCGGTCTTCACCATCACCGCGAACAGGTCGCTGGACAGCGCGTAGTGGCTGGTGATGTAGGCGTTGTCACGGTTGTAGCGGGACTCGGGACGCAGTTCCGGTGCGCCGGCATCGAGGTCACCGATCTGCAGCTGATGGCTGACCATGAAGCCGCCCACCCCGATGAGGAAGGCCAGGCCCACCGTGGTCAGCGCCCAGCGCTTGCCGGTGAAGCGGTCAAGGAAGTCCCAGATGCGTCCGAAGCCCTTGTGCGCCGCGGCGTTGGTGTCGATCCGCAGGGCGCGCTCGGCGGCTTTCTTGCCGACGCCGATGTAGGACAGCGCCACCGGCATCATCAGCAGGGTGGTGAAGATCAGCACCGCCACACCGATGCTGGCGGTGATGGCCAGGTCCTGGATCACCGGGATATCGATCAGCATCAGCACCGCAAAGCCCACCGCGTCTGCCAGCAGCGCGGTGACCCCGGCGAGGAACAGGCGGCGGAAGGTGTAGCGGGCCGCCACCAGCTTGTGGGTGCCGCGGGCGATGTCCTGCATGATGCCGTTCATCTTCTGCGCGGCGTGGGACACGCCGATGGCAAAGATCAGGAAGGGCACCAGGATCGAATAGGGGTCCAGGGCATAGCCCAGCCAGGCGACGATGCCCAGCTGCCAGACCACCGCCATCAGGGAGCACAGGATCACCAGCAGGCTGCTGCGCAGGCAGCGGGTATAGGCCAGGATGATGAAAAAGGCGGTGACCACTGCCAGGCCGAAGAAGGCCATGACTCGCAGCAGGCCATCGATCAGGTCACCGACCAGCTTGGCGAAGCCGATGACACGGATCTTGATGGCGCCCTGCCCTTCTTCACCGGATGCCTGGGCCTTGCGGTCTCCTTCGTATTCGAAGCGCAGCCGGAACTTGTCTTCCAGGGTGCGGGAGAACTGGTGGTAGTCCACGCCCTTGGAGCCGGCGGCGGCCTGGTCCAGCAGGGGCACCACCAGCATGGTGGATTTGAAGTCGTTGGCCACCAGGCTGCCGACGATGCCGGCGCGGGCGATGTTCTGCCGCAGCTGCTCGATGCTCTCTTTGGAACCGTCGTAGCCGTCGGGCATCACCGGGCCGCCCTGGAAGCCTTCCTCGGTGACTTCGGTCCAGCGGACGCCGGGCGCCCACAGGGACTTCATCCAGGCGCGGTCGACGCCTTCGGTGAGGAACAGCTCGTCATGCACCTGCTTGAGGGCATCGAGATAGGCCGGGTCGAAGATGTCACCCTGGGTGTTCTCCACCACCACCCGCACGCTGTTGCCCAGGCCGCGCAGGGCCTTGCGGTTTTCCAGGAAGTTCTGGATGTAGGGGTGTCCCTGGGGAATCATCTTTTCGAAGCTGGGCCGCAGCTCCAGGCGGGTGAGCGCCATGTAGCCCAGCAGCAGCGTCACCAGCAGGATGCCGACCACGAACGACAGACGATGGTTGAACACCATGCGCTCCAGCAGGTTGCCGCTGCGCGCATCGAAGTCTTTCAGATCCCGGATTACCGGCATCGCATCTTGTTTCATGCCACCCATGATGGGTTCGCCTCGCTGTTATTCTTGTTTGGCAGGGGCCAGGGGCCGCTGGCTGATGCCACGAGCGCCCACCAGCAACAGTCCGCCATCGGCGGATGTCAGGGCGCCGTATACCGGCACCGGTTGACCGATGTCCAAAGGCTGGAAGGTCCGTCCTTCGTCACCGCTGGCAAGGGCCTGGCCGGTCTGGCCGAACAGGTAGAGCACGCCCTCTGGATCACGGGCGGATGCCGTGATGCTGCTGTTCAGCCCGGTGTTCACCTGGTTCCAGCTGGTGCCGGCGTCGGTGCTGCGATAGGCATGGCCACGCAGCCCGTAGGCCAGGACCAGGCCGGGTTCGGCGGCGATGCCGAAGAAGCTGCCCTGATAGGGCGATGCCAGGGCCTGGAAGCGCTCGCTATGCTCATCGAGGCGCAGCAGCAGGCCCTGTTCACCGGCGATGAACAGGTGCTCGCCATCGCTGGCGATGGCATTGAGGTGGTAGCCCGACGGGTTGTCGGTGCGGTCCGCCCAGGGCTCCCAGCTCTGCCCGCCATCACGGGTGCGGAAGATCAGGTTGAAGGCGCCGACGACGAAGCCGTTGCGCTCATCGCTGAACCAGAGGTCGAGAAAGGGCTTGTCGGCGCCTTCGGCCTCGATCCGCTTGCCTTCGTCCAGCCATTGCAGGGCGTCAGGCTTCGCCGCGTAGTAGTCCTGCATCAGGCGGCCCAGTTGGCGGCCATCGAGTTGCTTCTGCCAGGTTGCGCCGCCATCGCCGCTATGCAGCACCACGCCGTCATGACCCACCGCCCAGCCCTGCTTGGCCGTGGGGAACTGCACGGCGGTGAGATCGGAGCTGACCTGCACGCTGGCCTGGGTCCAGGTCTTGCCCTGGTCGTCGGAAAACAGGATGTGCCCGCGCTGCCCCACGGCCACCAGCCGCGAGCCGGCCCGGGCCAGGTCGAGCAAGGGGCTGTGGCTGGCCAGCGCACTGTGCTGCGCCGGCAGGTCGAGCACATCCGCCATGGGCGCGGCATTGGCATTACCGGCAATCAGGGCCAGGCCCAGGGCGAAGGATTTGATGAGAAACATGGGATGTCCTCTAGAAAAAAAGGGGTTGCCGCCCCCCACACTCAAAGGGGGCGGCAACCAGCCTGGCTCAGCGAATGCCGGCGCCGGCCAGGGACTCGGCTGCCCACTGAGCCTTGGTCAGCGGGTCGATGTAACGGATGCCGCCGTACGGGCCAACGATGCCGTTGATGTTGTAGGAGTTGCCCACCAGGTCGTAGATCACGAAGGGGGTGGTGTCAGGCACTTCCTTGTCGTAGCTCTGGCTGAGGAAGGCGAAGGAGCCACGGTAGATCTGCCCGCGGGCGTCGTACTGGTCGGAAGCCAGGGCCACCCAGCTGTCCTCGTCCAGGTAGAAGCGGCGCTTGGCGTAGATGTGGCGGGCGCCGGACTTCAGGGTGCCTTCCACGACCCAGACGCGGTGCTTCTCCCAGCGCACGTGGTCAGGCGCCAGGTGGTTGGGGGTGGTCAGGGACTTCGGGTCCTGGGCGTAGGTCAGCTCGTAGGTGTTGTAGGGCACGATCATTTCCTGCTTGCCCACCAGCTTCCAGTCGTAGCGGTCCAGCGCACCGTTGAAGACGAACACGTCATCGTAGGTGCCGGCACCGGCGGTACCCGGGTTCGGGGTGTCGTAGGCCAGGCTCGGCGCCAGCTTCACGCGGCGCTGGCCGGGCAGGTACTGCCAGGCGCGGCGCGGCTGCTCGACCGCGTTGGCGGCGTCCTTGAGCATGATCGCCTCGCCGGCACGGCGGGCCGGACCCGAGTAGTACAGCTTCATCTGGTAATACACGTCGGTATTGGCGATGGGCTTGTTCAGGTCTTCGTAGATCGGGTAGTTGATGAAGGCCTGGCCGGTGGTGGCCAGGGTCGCGGTGCCCGCGGCATCAACGTTCCAGGAGTCGTACTTGGAGTTGATGGTCACGCCCTGGTAGCGCAGCAGGTGGTTCCACATGGCCTCGGCGCCCGACTGTGGGATCGGGAAGGGTACGCCCGGCAGCACGTTCTCGATGGCCAGGCCGCCGTTGGCGCTCTTGGCGCCGGTGGCGTTCTTCACCGCGTTGTCCAGTACCGGCTTGGGCATGGCCACGGTGCGGTGGGTTTGGAACACGTCGACGCGGAAGCCCGGGTAACGCTTGGCCAGTTCCACGGTGGTAGCGGTGAGCTTGTCCTTGTACTGGTCGACGTTCTTGCCATCGATCACCAGCACCGGCTGCTCGCTGGCGAAGGGGTCCGGACGCATGCTGTCGCCGGACTTGAAGCCGGCCGGCGCGGTGGTCAGGCCGCCTTCGTAGGCGGGAATGGAACCATCGGCGTTGGCGGCCTTCTCGGCGCCCACCAGGGTCAGGCTGGTGCCCAGCTTGGCCGCCTCGGCGGAGGATACGGCGGCATGAGCGGTACCAGCCATGGCCACCGCAAGGGAAGCCGCCATCAGGGTTTTCACGAATTTCATCTTGTAACTCTCCTGCTCGGGTCTCGAGCGACGCGGAATTCAGAAGGTGGTCTTGAGGGTCAGGTAAACCGCGCCACGGTCTTCCGTGGTAGCCCCGCCGCCGGAGAAGGAGGAATAACCCCCGGCGAAGCAGGTGTAGCGCTGCGTGGCATCCAATGCGTTGGGTGTGGAGCCGTCAGTGGCACCGTTTTCACACTTCTCGGCATCGCCGAAGGAGTCCACGTACTTCAGGTCGACGAAGTACTGGTTGTAGATTGCCGCGCCGACACCCACCGAGTAGGTGCCGGTGTCTTCTGCGCCGCCGCCCTGGACCGGGGACACGCCATCCAGGCCGACGTTGACGGACATCGGTGCGGAGAGGTCGATGCCCGGGAATACCTGGTACCAGGTGGGCGTGAAGTTGACCGCCACGCCCCAGTTGTCACGGGTCGGCTTGTCGATGCCGCGGTAGGTGCTCTTGCCCTTGTAGAGCGCCTCGTTGTGGCTATCGAGCTCCAGCAGGTTGCTGTAGTACAGCTCGCCGAGCAGGGTCGCGGCGTCGAACACCGGGGTGTCGCCGATGGTCATCAAGCCGTTCAGGGTCCAGTGCAGGGTGTCACCGGTGGCGCTCATGCTGTCGCCGCTGCTGGGCAGCTCGGTGACCACGCCGGTGCCCGGTGCGCGGGGCGGCAGCAGGCCGAGGCCCGCCGCCAGGCCGCCGGGGCCGGGGGCGCTGACGATGGCCGGAATGCTCGCCAGCGGCATGTTGTGGCGGACGTTCAGGTCGCTGGCGACGCTGATTCCGGCGATTTCCTTGGACAGGCTCAGGCCGAAGATGTCGATGTCGTCGCCATAGGCGAACTTGTAGTTGGTGGTGCGGATGGAGTTCTGCACGTTGGCGATGGGACCGGCCGCGCCACGCGCCGTCAGCCCGGTGCCATCGAGTACCGCCTGCGGCAGGATTTCCGAAGTCTTGCGGTAGTAGGCGCCGAGGGTGCCATCGAGCCACTCGGGCGACCACTTGAGCATCAGGCCCCAGTCGCCGCGCTTGTCCGGGGTGATGTCGTGACCACGGCGAATGGTGGTGAGGGTGCCGTTCGGCCCCGCCAGGCCCGGGCCGCCGGTATGGCCGAGGAGGAAGGACTGCGCGCCCTCGCCCACCAGGTCCGAGCTGCCGTAATAGGTGCCTGCCTCGGGCAGACGGGCGTTATCCCACTCCAGGAAATACTGCGCGGCCACCGTCAGCTCGGGGTTGATGGTGAAGGACGTGGAAATCTGGTTGCGCGGGACGAACAGCTCCTTGGCCTCGGTGCCCGGGGCGGCGGAGAGCTTGGCCAGGTCCAGGCCGGACTGGCCGTAGCTGATGCCGTGCACCGGGTTGAGGATGGTCTCGCCCCAGTAGACGTTGTGCTGGCCGGCCTTGATGCTGAACATCGACTCGTCGCCGACTTCGGTGCTGTAGAACACGAAGGCGTCGAGGATCTCGCCGGACGGGCCGCTGTAGTAACGCTGGGCGTAGTTGGAGAGGTGCGGGCTGCCGAACGCCGGGTTGGTCGTGCTGGGCTGGCCGACGATGGTGGAGAACGCCTCGTTGCCGTTGACGAAGGGGTTCGAGTTGGAACCGGTGTTGTCGTAAGCCTTGTCGTACCAGCTGGCGGCGCTGACGCGGAAGCCTTTGTTGCCGCCGTGGATCACATCCAGTTCGGTCAGCAGGTCGATACGGTTGGTGATGTTGGTACCGGCCTTGCGGAAGTTGTAGTCACCGTCGTTGTTGTTCGGGGTGCCCAGCATCCGCTTGTCCGCACTCTCGGTGCGCACGCCATAGTTGTACTTGACAGTGTTGTCGAAGCGAATCGACCAATCCGGATTGCCGGTGTCGACCTCGAAGGCCTGGACTGCGACGGGGGCGCCCATCCCGGCGGCGATGGCCGAGGCGAGCAGGCACCTGCGCAGGTTCAGCTGATGATTGTTCTTGTTGTTCATGCGTTGGCTCCGCTTCTTGTTGTATTGACTAAAGCAACCCTTCAGCGCACTCCCTGCAGTCGGCGCTCAGCCGGTTGCCGGGCCTCGCGCCTGCCCGCCGATGTCTCGGCCGGGCATTGGATATCCGTCAGTGATCCAGCATCTGGATCAGTTCATGAGCGTAGGACCACTCGCCGTAGCCCGCCGCGGGATTGAGGTGGCCGACGGCGCCCAATTCCACGAGGCGGCTCTCCCAGTCGCTGGCCATGCGGCGTACCGCATCGAGGCTGGCCAGGTGGTCGTTGTCGCTGGCGCACACCAGGCTGGGGAACGGCAGCGGTTGGCGCGGCAGCGGCGACCAGCCATTGGCGTGCAGGGATTCGGGGCTCGGGTAGTTTTCGGGCCAGGTAGCGTCGAGGTCCGGCGGGGTCGCCAGCAGCGCACCCTTGATAGGCCGGCTGTAGCGGGCTGCCCAGTGCGCGACCATGAGTACGCCGGCGCTGTGGGCGACCAGGATCACCGGTCCCTCGATCTGTTCCAGCTCACGCTGGATGGCTTCGACCCGGGCCGGCAGGCTCAGCTTGTCCTGCTCCAGCGGCGGTACGGTGCGTACCTTGGGCAGTTGGGCGGCCAGCACGGTCTGCCAATGGTCTGCGACGTGGTCGCGCAGACCCGGGACTATGAGGATGGTTGCGTTGTTGTTATCGGACACGTCATCACCCTTTTGCTTGCGATGGGATCGCCATCGCGGCTTTAGGAACTTGGTGATGCAAACAGTAGATCGGTGGGGGGATAGCCGCTTTTCATAGGGCGTCAGGAGCTTCGCATTTCATGACAGGGCCATGCCGCCCCGCCCGGCGTCCGACTCGGCGGCCATGCCCGTCGTCCGTGGGGTGGGCCAATTTCCACGGTTTGTCTTTACTTGCTCCATGTCACGAGCGGGAACAGAGCGGCCGTTGTCATCAAAAACAAATTCGCGGACTATCAGCGACGACAGATTCACTTCGCTATTTACGACAATAACCATCGGTACCGGATGTACCACCCCGTGCCGGCACAACCTCAGCGTGGCGATCGACATGACCCCAATGGTTCGCGCAGCGGCCCTGACCAACTACATCGAAGTGGCTCAGCACCTGGGCCTCAACCCACAGCAACTCCTGCGTCAGGTGGGGCTCAGCCAGTCCCTGATCGACAATCCCGACCAGCGCCTGCCGACTTCCGCCGTGGCCGCCCTGCTGGAGGAGTCCGCCCGCGCCGCCAACTGCCCCACGTTCGGACTGCGCATGGCCGAGTCGCGCCAGCTGTCGGATTTCGGCGTCATCAGCCTGCTGCTCTCCCACCAGCCAACGCTGCGCGACGCGCTGGACGTCATCGTGAATTACCGCCACCTGCTGAACGAATCGCTGGCGCTCTACGTGGACGAAGTGGGCAAGACGGTAATCCTGCGGGAAGAGATCATCAGTGACACGTCGGCGCCCATGCGCCAGGGCATGGAGCTGGCCATCGGCGTCCTGTTTCGCATGTGCAGCGCCCTGCTGGGGTCGAACTGGCGCCCGCTGAGTGTGAACTTCAGCCATGACGCCCCGCCGGAACTGCAGCTGCACCGCCGGGTGTTCGGCTGCAAGATGGAATTCGGCAGCGAGTTCAACGGCATCGTCTGCCAGGTCGCCGACCTGGACAAACCCAACCCCCTGGCCGACCCGGCCATGGCACGACATGCACAGCGCCTGGTGGAAACCCTGCCCGGCGCCGCGCGGCAGTCGACGCTGAACGATGTACGCAAGGCCATTTACCTGCTGCTGCCCATGGGCCGCTCCACGATCGAGCAGATCGCCCAGTCCCTGGGGCTGAATGTGCGCACGCTGCAACGCCGGCTCGAAGAAAGTCAGGTGACCTTCTCCGACCTGATCAACGAAGCGCGGCGCGACCTGGTACTGCGCTACATGGAGAACCCCCGCTATTCCCTCAGCCGCATCGCCGACCTGCTGGGCTACTCGGTACCCAGCTCCTTCACCCGCTGGTTCACCTGCCAGTTCGGCAAGTCACCGGCGGCGTGGCGGCGGGAGCACCAGGTGAAGGCGGAAGAGTAGGAAGCCGGGTTCCAGCAACCCGGACCGCTGGGACGAAAAGGCCAGCCCTCCGAACCGGTGGGCTGGCCTTGTGGGAGCGAGGGACTTGGCCGCATTTGTAGGGTGGACCACGCTTCACCGGTCCACCATGGGAGGCTCGGCTGGGCACCGATGGTGGATGAAAAGAGCGTCATCCACCCTACGGCAGGACTGCGTCCTGCATTCGCGAATGAATTCGCTCCTACAGGTTCCATAGCCCAACCCTGGATGCTGCGACCGGATCGAGCGCGGTGCCCAACCGGATCGGATTCATCCAGCCAGCCCGGTCTTACACGCTGACGTTGCGCAGCGGCGCCCCAGTGCGCTGGGCGGTCTCCCAATTGGCCGCCAGGCCCACTTCGACGTCCACCGGCTCCAGCGTGCGACGTCCGCGCACCAGGTCCGAGGCGCGCTCGGCGAGCATGATGGTCGGCGCATTGAGGTTGCCGTTGGGCTCGGTGGGGAACACCGACGAGTCGATCACCCGCAGCCCCTGGATACCGCGCACCCGCAGTTCGGAGTCCACCACCGCCATGTCGTCCTCGCCCATGCGGCAGGAGCCACAGGGGTGCATGGTGCTCTCCATGTTGGCGCGCACGAAAGCGTCGATCTCCTCGTCCGTCTGCACATGGGCGCCGGGCGCCAGTTCCTCGCCCCGGTAAGGGTCCATCGCCGGCTGGGCAAGAATCTCGCGGGTCAGGCGCACGCAGCGACGGAAGCCCTCGCGGTCCTCTTCGCTTTCCAGGTAGTTGAAGCGGATTTCCGGATGCTCGTAGGGATCGGCCGAACGGGCGCGGACATGGCCCCGGCTCTTCGGTTTGTTCGGCCCGGTCAGCACCATGAAGCCGTGGCCCTTGAACGGCTTGTCACCGTCGTAGCGCATCGCCGCCGGCAGGAAGTGGAACTGGATGTCCGGCCACTTCAACCCCTGTTCGGAGCGGATGAAGCCGCCCGCCTCGAAGTGGTTACTGGCACCCAGGCCGTCCTTGAACAGCAGCCAGCGCAGGCCGATCAGCGCCTTGGCGAATAGGCCCATCTTGCTGTTCAACGTCACCGGCTGCTTGCATTCGTACTGGATGTAGATCTCCGAGTGGTCCTGGAGGTTTTCCCCTACACCCGGCAGGTCGTGGCGGACCTCGATGCCGGCCTTCTTCAGCACCGCCGCCGGGCCGATGCCGGAGCGCTGCAGCAGGTGCGGCGAGCCGATGGGGCCGGACGACACCAGCACTTCGCGGTTGCAGTACACGGTATGGGTCTGGCCGTCCTGGTCGTATTCCACGCCTACGGTGCGCTTGCCATCGAGGAGGATGCGCCGGGTCATGGCATGGGTGACCACGGTCAGGTTGGGCCGCTCCATGGCCGGCCGCAGGTAGGCGTTGGCGGTGGACCAGCGCACGCCGTCCTTCACCGTCATGTGCATGGCGCCGAAGCCTTCCTGCATGTAGCCGTTGCAGTCGTCGGTCTTGATGTAGCCGGCCTCGGCGCCCGCATCCACCCAGGCGCCGTAGAGCGGGTTCTGCATGTTGTTGCCGTTGTTGGTGGACAGCGGGCCGCTGGCGCCGCGGTAGTCATCGCCACCGAACTTGTAGGTCTCGGCGCGCTTGAAATACGGCAGGCAGTTGCGGTAGCCCCAGTTCTTCGCGCCGAGGGATTCCCACTCGTCGAAGTCATAGGCGTGGCCACGGATGTAGACCAGGCCGTTGATGGACGACGAACCGCCGAGCACCTTGCCCCGCGGGCAGTGCAGGCGACGGCCGTCCAGGTGCGGCTCGGCCACCGTCTCGTAGCGCCAGTTGTACTTCTTCGTGTTCATCGGGATGGAAAAGGCGCTGGGCATCTGGATCAGCACACTGCGGTCGCTGCCGCCGAATTCCAGAACCAGCACGGAGGTGCCGGCGTCCTCGGTCAAGCGGTTGGCCAGAACGCAGCCGGCCGAACCCGCACCAATGATGATGTAGTCGTATCTGTTAGCCATGATCTTTCTCGCAATGAAACCGGACGGATTGGGTGCAGGCGGTTACCAGGCTTTACCCGTCGTGAAATGGGGGGAGTCCTTCTCGATATGGCGAATGAGGGTTTCCTCCTTCTCCAGGTCGAGGGAAAGGCACAGCAGGTAGTAGGCGATGCCCGAGACGATGAGGCCGACCAGCCAGGCCAGGTCCACGCTGCCGATCATCCTGGCCAGCGGGCCGACATAGACTTCCTCGGTGCCGCTGAAGATGGTGAAGAACGGGATCATCACCACGAAGCCGATCAGGTAGGCGATCAGACCGCGACCACCCCAGTGCCCGTAGATGTTGTCGTGGGGCAGGAAGAAGTGCGGGATGGCATAGCGCCCCTTGCGCACGAAGAAGTAGTCGGTGAGGTTGACGGCGGTCCAGGGCACCAGGAAATACAGCATCACTACCAGGTACATGTTCAGCATCGACAGGCCCGAACCGGAGGCGTTGATGGTGATCGCCACGCCCAGTTGCAGGAGCACGACGAAAAGGATCGCCCAGATGCGCACCTTGGGGGTGGGCTTGATCTTGCGGAACGAATCCACGCCGGTGATGGCCGTGAGCTTGGCGCTGTAGATGTTCATCGCGATCACCGGCAGGAAGGCCAGGATGGTGATCGCCACCACCACCGTACCCAGCTGCGGTGCGAAGCTGGCGCCGACGCTGTTGAGCGCGACCAGCACATCGGTGGTGCGCAGGTTTTCCGCCAGCCAACCACCTACCGAGATCATCCAGGCGCCGGAGAGCGAGGCCCCGATGAACACCGCCGCGATCAGCTTGCCGCTGGAGGTGTTCTTCGGCAGGTAACGGGAGTAGTCCGAGACATAGGGCGCATAGGCGATGTTGTAGCTGGCGGCGGCGGCGAACTGGGCGATGAAGCCGGTCCAGCAGAACCCGAGCTTGACCGCATCCGCGCTATCGGCAGGCGCCGGTGCGGACTGGATCCAGCCCATCAGCACCGCGACCGTGACCAGCCCGTAGAGCGGCAGCGACAGGAACAGCGACCACTTGAAGGTCTTGTGCATCCAGTCGTGGCCGAGGATCGCCAGGAGGGTCGCCGGCACCGTGACCGCCAGCGCCACGGCCATCGGCCCCCAATGGAACAGGGTTTCCAGCCCCTGCATCATCAACACCAGGTTGACGATGTTGAAGCCGGCGAAGACGAACAGCGTTGCCAGCAACACCAGCACCACGCCGCGATAACCGAACTGGGCGCGCGACTGGATCATCTGCGGCAGACCGAGGTGCGGACCTTGCGAGCCGTGGAAGGCCATGAACAGGGTGCCGAACATGATGCCCAAGGTGCCGGCGATCATGGTCCAGAACGCGTTCAGACCCACGCTCGGCCCGACGAAGCCGATGGTCATGGTAAAGAAGGTGAAGTTGCCCACGAACCAGAACGGCCCCTGGGCGGACAGTTTGTCGGTCCTTTCGCTTTCATGGATGAAATCGATGGAGTGGCCTTCGATTTCCAGTCCGCGCTGTCCCTCGTGCGCGGCTAGCTTTTGCGATGCTGATTTCATGGTATCTCCGCTCTTGTTTTCGTATTGGAGTTTCACCAGGCCTTGCACCGGGGCAGCCAGTCCGGAAGGACCGGGCTGACCGGGTGCGAGGTATTCACGTTGCAGCGACAGGGACTGCCGCTGCTTTCGCAGCAATCACTCAGGGAAGTGTGATCCACACCGCCTTGGTTTCCAGCAGGAAATCCAGTTGTTCCGATCCGAGGTCCTTGCCGTAGCCGGACTGCTTGTAGCCGCCGAAGGGCATCGACGGGTCGAGGGTGCTGTGAGCATTGACGTAGACGGTGCCGGCACGCAGGCGCGGGATCAGGCCATGCACCCGGCCCAGGTCGTTTGAGTAGAGTGCCGCCGCCAGGCCGAACTCTGAGTCGTTGGCCAGCGCCAGGGCCTCGTCCTCCTCATCGAAGGGCGCGGTCACCAGCACCGGGCCGAAGATCTCCTCCTGGACGATGCGCATGTCGTTGCGGCAGTTGGCGAAGATGGTCGGCTGGACGAAGAAGCCCGGGCCCTCGACGGGCTCGCCGCCGTAGTACAGCTCCGCGCCTTCGGCCTTGCCGGCCTCGATGTATTCCAGGACCCGCTGCTGTTGCTGACGCGACACCATGGGGCTGATGAAGCAGTCGGGGTCCAGGCCGGGGGCGATTTTCAGCGTCGCGGTGTAGTCGGCCAGCTCGCGCAGGAACTCGGCATAGACGCTGCGGTGCACATAGGCGCGGGTACCGGCGTCGCAAACCTGCCCGGAGTTGAAGAACACGCCGTTGGCCACGGCCTGGGCGGCGGCCTTGATATCGGCATCGGCGAACACGATCACCGGCGACTTGCCGCCCAGTTCCAGGGTCAGGCGCTTCATCTGGTCCATGGCGGCCTTGCCCACCGAGCAGCCCACCGGGGTCGAACCGGTGAAGCTCAGCTTGTCGATGCCCGGGTGGCTGGACATGGCCGAGCCGACCACGCTGCCGCGGCCGCTGACGATGTTCACCACGCCGCCGGGAATGCCCGCTTCCTGCACCAGCTCGGCAAAGCGCAGGGCCGACAGCGAGGTCAGTTCGGCCGGCTTGACGACCACGGTGCAACCCACCGCCAGGGCGGCGCCGAGTTTCCAGGCCATGGTCTGCAGGGGGAAGTTCCAGGGCACGATCACGCCCACCACGCCCACCGGTTCCTTGCGCGTATAGGCCAGGTAGTTGCCGGGCAGCGAAGGCTCGACGGTGCGCCCGTGGATCTTGCTGGCCCAGCCGGCGAAGTAGCGGAAGGTATCGATGGTGCCCTGGATGTCGACGGCACGCGCCTGGGCGACCGACTTGCCCATGTCGATGGATTCGATCTCCGCCAGCTCGTCGGCGTTGGCCTCGATCAGGTCGGCCAGGCGATGCAGCAGGCGCTCGCGCTCAAGCGGCTTCTGCTGGCTCCAGGCGCCGCCGTCGAACTGTGCGCGGGCGGCCTGCACGGCGCGGTCGAGGTCCTCGGCCGTGGCCATGGGAATGCGGGCGAGCACGCCCTCGCTGGAGGGTTCGATCACTTCGGCGGTGCCGCCATCGGAAGCCTCCACCCAGGCACCACCGATAAACAGTCTCAGGGGCTTGGAGAGGAAGCGCTGGGTCGCTTCGGAAACGCCGTATTGCTGAAGATAGTTTTTTGTTTTGGTATCCATCGTCGCTCTCGTCGTCATGCGCAGGTCGCGTGGTCGGGAAGACGGCTTACAGGCCTTGCCGGAAATCGCCGTTGGGTCGACTATGGCCCCGGATTCACATGGGTAAAATCCAAAAGATCAGATACACAAATTGGCAATTTCCGATGTTTCGAAAACCGGGAGGTTGTGTTGATCCAGCTCTATGACGTCGACCTGAAGCTGCTTCGGGTTTTCGAAACCATCGTCAAGTGCGGCGGGTTCTCCGCCGCCCAGGCCGCCCTGAATGTCGGCCAGTCCACTATCAGCGAGCAGATGACCCAGCTGGAGGCACGCCTCGGCGTCAAGCTCTGCCAGCGCGGACGCAGCGGCTTCCGCCTCACCGAGCAGGGCGTCGCCATCCACGAGGCCACCCAGCGCCTGCTGTCGGCCGTCGAGACCTTCTGCATGGACGCCGATGTGCTCAAGCGGCATATCAGCGGCACCCTCAACCTGGGCATCATCGACACCACCATCACCGACCCGGATTCGCCCCTGCCGGCCACCACCCAGCGCTTCGTCGCCCGCGGCCACGATGTGCACCTGAACGTCTACGTGGGCACCCCGTCCGAACTGGAAGAGCGGGTGCTGGACGGTCGCCTGCACCTGGCCATCGGCCATTTCCCTTTCCGCGTCCCCGGGCTCACCTACTCCCCGCTCTACCAGGAAGTCCTCGGCCTCTATTGCGGCCGCCACCACCCGCTGTACCGCAGCCAGGCAGCCGATGAAGAGCTGCAACGGCAGATCGCCGCCTCGCGCCTGGTGGCCCGCGGCTTCCTGCAACAAAGCGACCTGGAACTGGTGGGCGCGACCAAGGCCGCGGCCACGGTGGACAACATCGAGGCGCTGGCCATCCTGATCATCTCCGGCGCCTACCTGGGCTTCCTCCCCCGCCACTTCGCCTTCCGCTGGGTGGAGGCCGGCGACATGCGCCCGCTGCTCCCCGAGCGCCTGCGGCCACTGGCCGCCTTCGACGTCATCACCCGCCGCGGCCTGGCGCCGCCGCCGATCCTGGAGGCCTTCCTCGACGACCTGGCCGGCTGTTCGAAGCCGGCCTGAAGCCTGCCGTGCCCTCACCCCCGGCCCCTCGCACGAACCTGTAGGGGCGAATTCATTCGCCAAGGAGGCCGCAGGTCTCCCCCTCGGATGCCCTCCCATGCCCACCAGTTCGTGGGTCCGGATGGGTCGGGCGGCGCTCCGCGAGCGGAGCGATACCCATCGCTCCGTCATGATGGGTATCGCGTTGCTCCACCCATCCTACGAGATCACCCCAACCCGGCCCTGCGCCAAAAAAAACCGCGCCAGAAGCCCTTCCCTGTTGGCTTCGGCGCGGTGAAAGCCTGCTGTGGCAGGCGTCGATGACCCCCTCACGGGAGCAGGAGTAAATCGTTAGAAACCCCAACGCAGCATTGCCAGGACCAGGACGGCGAGGAAGGCGGTTTCCCCGACCATCAGCAGGATCGGCTTGATGCCTACCGAGGCCAGGTCCTTGAGCTGAGTCTTCATGCCCAAGGCACTGATGGCGATCACCAGGCACCAGCGCGACAGTTCGTTACCTGCCTGTTGCACCACTGGCGGTATCACGCCCGTGCTGTTGATTGCGGCGAGGATCACGAAGCCCACGGCGAACCAAGGCAGCAGCGGCGGCCGCTTGCTGCCCGGCTCGGCGCCGCGCATGCGGGTGATCATCGCGGCGCAGACGATCACCGGCAGCAGCATGGCCACGCGCATCAGCTTGACCACGGTGGCGCTGTCGCCGGTATCGTGACCCATGCTGTAGCCCGCGCCGACCACCTGGGCTACATCGTGGATGGTGCCGCCGATGAAGAACCCGGCATGCAAGGGCGAGAGCCCAAGGGCCTCGGCGATCATCGGGTAGAGGATCATCGCCAGGGTGGACAGCGCCGACACGCCAATCACGGTGAACAGCGTCGCGCGCTCCTTCTGCGGATGACTGGGCAGCGCCGCCGCCAGGGCCAGGGCCGCGGAGGCGCCGCAGATGGCGGTGGCGCCGCCGGTGAGCAGGCCGAACAGGCTGTTGAAGCCAAGCAGACGCGCCACTGCGACTGACACGAGGATGGTAACCACCACCAGAGCCACCACCATGGCGACTGGCTGCCAGCCGAGCGACGCGATCTGTTCCAGGGTGATGCGGATGCCCAACAGTGCCACGCCAACCCGCAGCACTTCGCGGGCGGTGAACTCGATGCCGGGCTTGCATGCGCCGTCGGCTGCCAGGAAGTTCACTGCGAGGCCCAGCAGGAGGGCGAAGAGCATCACCGGAGCACCGTAGTGCTCGGAAAGGAAGGTGGCCGCCGCGGCGACCACGGCGCTGACGATCACACCGGGCATGAGTACCCGGGTGCGCGATCCCAGCGAGATTATTGCTGTTGCAGACATACGATTGATTCCTGCGGACGCGGCCGCGATAGATCGATGAAACAACGGCCCTGCTCCTGCTCCACCGCGTAGGTGGCGACACCGAAGCCGCTCACGCCGGGGACGCAGCCAGTGGCCAGGTCGAAACGCAGGCCGTGGGCCGGACACCGCAGCAGGCGTCCTTCCAGGCGGCCGCTGAACAGCGAGGCGCCGTTGTGCGGGCAACCTTCGTCGATGGCGAACAGCTCACCGCCCTGGTTGAACAGCACCAGCGATTTGCCACCGTGACGAAACAGGCTGCGACCGCCAACCGGCGGCACCTGCGCCGCAGGCACTTCCACCCGATGGGTCATGCGTGACAGGCCTCCGCCACGGCGCGCAGGTCCAGCGCGCGGTGCAGTTGGGCCAGCATCAGCCACGGCGGCTGGGCGCCGGCCAGGGAAATGCGCCGGTCGAGAACGAACGACGGCACGGCAGTGTTGGACGGCACGTTCTCGCTGCCGGCATAGGGGCGGCCGTCCTCATGCAGAACGCCCTCCAGGCGGTCCGGGTCGAAGCCGCATTTGCGGGCCAGGCGCAGCAGGAGTTCGCGGTCGCCCAGGTCCTCGCCGCGCTGGAAGTAGCTGGCGAACAGCTGCTCCAGCAGCGCGTCGATCTGACGTTGGCTGCCCTGCTCCCTGGCCAGCGCCAGCAGACGGTGGGCGTTGGCCGTGTTGGGCATGCGCTGGATGCGCTGCAGGTCGATATCCACGTCCGCATGGTAGGCGGCATCCTTCACCTGTTCCTGGCGCGCCCGTACAGCCGCTTCGCTACCGAGGCGCTGGGTATAGAACTCCTTGAAGGACACACCCTCGGCCGGCAGGTGCGGCAGCAGTTGCACACCGCGCCAGTGCAGCCGGACCGGCACGTCCGGTCGGCTGGCGGCCAGGGAGCGCAAGGCCTTTTCCAGGTTGCGCTTGCCGATCAGGCACCAGGGACAGATGAAGTCGAAGGTCATTTCGACCAGCAGGGGTTTCATGCACGCTCCTCGCTGGCCGTCGAGGACGCCAGCTTCTGGATGTCGCGGTGGTAGTGACGCTTGCCGTAGCAGAACACCAGCGCCGCGGCGACACTGATCAGCGGGATCAGCTGGAAGGCGCGATCCAGGCCGAAGTGGTCGGCCAGCACGCCAGTGAAGTAAGGCCCGGGGGCCAGGCCCAGCAGGTTGTTGGCCAGCGTCAGGGTGGCAAACGCCGTGCCATGGATCGAATAGTGGGTCAGGTTGGCCACCATCGCGCCGGCCGGGCCGGAGGTTCCGGTCGCCACCAGCATCGCCAGGGCGATGACTACCAGCTGCGGCACGCCGGGCGCCATGCGGAAGGCCACGGAGAGCAACACGCAACTGATCAGGCAGTAGGCGATGGCCAGGGCGATCTTGCGGTCCGGCGCGTTGCGGCAGAGCCGGTCGCTGAGGATGCCGCAGAGGATCATGCCGGCACCGCCGGTGAGGACGATGATCGCCGAGACCACGCCGGCCTGGTCGGTGCCCATCTGGTAGTAGCGGTTCAGGTAGCTGGGGAACCAGACCATCACCGCCGCGCCAACGAACAGTTGCAGGCCGCTGCCGACATAGGCGCAGATCACCGAGCGGCTGGCGAACAGGGTCTTGAGCGGGCGACGGCAGGGAAATTCGTCACCGGCGGCGGGCGCGGCCATCGGCTTGGCGATGCGCGACTGCTTGACCACCAGCGGGTAGACCGTGGCCAGCACCAGGCCGAAGATCGCCATGCCCGCGAAGGACCAGCGCCAGCCCAGGTGCTCGGCGAGAATGCCGCCCATCGCCATGCCCAGCACCGAGCCGAACATGCCGCCGGCCATGAAGGCGCCGGTAATGGTGGCGCGCATCTGCCGGGGGAACACGGAGAGCACCACAGCGATGCCGACGCTGCCGTAGGCCGCTTCGCCTACACCCACCAGGAAGCGGGCGATGAACATGTGCTGGTAGTTTTCCGCCAGGCCGCAGCCCAGGGTCGCCAGGCTCCAGAGCATGGCCATCAGCACCAGGCTCTTCACCCGGCCCCAACGGTCGGCCAGCAGGGAAAGGGGGAACGTCAGCAGGCCCACCATCAGCGCGACGATGCCGCTGAGCAGACCAAGCTGGGAGTCGGTCAGCGTCCACTCGGATTTGAGCAACGGAAAGACCGCGTTGAGGACCTGCCGGGACATGTAGTCGGAAAGCAGCAGGCCGAAAGTCAGGGCGAACACCACCCAGGCGTAGGTCCGGGGGATGTTGACGGCCGAGTCGTCGAAATCGGCGGTACTGGCGGTGGCAGCGTGATGGTAGGCCATGTCATTACCTTGAATCTGTGCGTCTTTTTGTTTTTGTCACACTAGCGGGCAGAACGGCTGGTCGCCGTCCTGCCGGAGCCGGCCTTTTGGGCCGACCCCTGGCTGCGCGGATCAGGTGCGCAGCGGGACGTGCTTCTGACCGGGCTGGCGGTTCGGCGCCATGCCGTTCATCCGCAGGGTCTCTTCCACATCCTTGTACCGGACACCGATCTTGTAGATCTCGCGCGCTTCCTTGCCGGAGGCGATTTCGCGACCCAGCTCGTGGGCGATGCGCACGGTCTGCTGGATCTGCTGCACGGAGGTGAAGCGCTTGCCGTGCTGGTCGATGATGGTGTCTTCGATGCCGACGCGCGGGTGCAGGCCCATGGCGAGCGCCATGGTGTTGAACGGCAGCACGTTCTTCAGCAGCGACTCGGCGGTGAGAGTGCCGCCGTTCGGGGCGCGGTGGATGAAGTTGAAGAAGTTGAACGGATTGGGACCGTCGAAGCCGCCGCCGATGCCGATCCAGGTCAGGTTCAGCGGGCCCTTGTAGACGCCCTTGCGCACCAGGCGCTCGAGGGTTTCCAGGGCATGGATGCCGGTGAGCTGGAAGTGCGGCTGGATGCCGTTGGCCATCAGGCGCTTGAGGTGCTCCTCGACCCAGGCCGGGCCGGCCGGTACGGTCATTTCGCTGTAGGCGGCCTGGTAGACCGGGTTTTCCAGGGAGGTGCCCTTCAGGTACTCCGGATAGAGCAGCTCCATGATGTTCATCTGGGTGGTGTTGATGGCCACGGTGACCTGGTCGGGCTTGGGCGTCAGCTCGGCCAGCATGTGGCGGGTGTCGTCGGACAGCCACTTGGCCGCCTCGCCCTCGCTTTCCGGCGCGAAGGAGATGGAACCGCCGACCTGGATGATCATGTCCGGCACGGCCTCACGCACGCCGGCGATCAGCTCGTTGAACTTGGACAGGCGCTTGGAGCCGGTGCCGTCGAGTTCGCGCACATGCAGGTGGAGCACGGTGGCGCCTGCTTCGTAGCAGTCCACGGCTTTCTGCACCTGTTCGTCCATGGTCACCGGAATGTCTTCCGGGAAGTCGGCCGGCATCCACTCGGGGCCGTAGGGCGCCACGGTGATGACCACCTTCTCCATGTTTTCCGGGTGCAGGGAATCGTCTAGAAATTGCATGTGAGTAACCTCGTTCTGTTCTTGTTCAAGGGCTGCTGCCGGCGTTCGTCCGGCACGGCGGATCGGTGCTCAGAAAGGCGTGTCGCCGATGATCCCGGCGCGCTCCATCTTGCGATGGCAGGGCGGGTAATCCATCACGGCGTAGTGCTGGGTGGAGCGGTTGTCCCAGATCGCCATGCTGTTGGGCTTCCAGCGCCAGCGCACCTGGTACTCCGGTACGTAGG
>NZ_JBHZGN010000031.1:0-75675 GCF_049334135.1 Metapseudomonas cellulosilytica
ACGACAAGGTGTAGCAGCGCGACACCGTCTCCCCGTTGATCACTGGCGAGACGGTGAGGAACTGGCCCGGCTCGTAGGCCAGCGAAGGGTAGTCCGGGCAGTGGAAGGTAAACGTCTTCACGTCGTGGGTCTCGTCCACGACGCTCAGGCATTCGATGCGCTTGCTATCGCCGCTGGCCCATTGGGCGCCGTGGGCGGCCCAATGGTCGGTATCGGCGAAGCGTTGATCAGCGCGCAGGCTGGCGATATTTTCAAACATGCTCATCACCGTACTCACACGCCATGAGCCGCGAGGCGGGCCGCGTACCAACGGGAGAACTGATCGACGTAAGGCTCGGTGAAGGACGAGAAGGGGCCCGGGATGTAGCCTGGGTCCTGGGTGCCGCTGTGGGTGATGGCAACCAAGCTGGCATCCTGCTGGTTGGTGGCGATCCAAACCTCGGTCAGCTTCTGCAGATCGTAATCGACACCCTCCACGGCATCTTTGTGTACCAGCCATTTAGAGCGGACCAAGGTCTTGTCCGGGGCCAGCGGTATGATCCAGCTGATGATCGCGTGGTCGCTCATCACATGGGTCCAGGAACTGTGGGTCCACATGTGGGTATCGCCCAGGTCGCGGCGCGTCAGGTTGCCGAGCAGTTTGGTGCAAGCGACCTTGGTATCGAGAGTCTGCGACTCGCCGCAGCCGGCGATGATCATGCGCTGGGTGCGGAACTGGGTGACAGCGTCTTCATCCAAACGCTCGACGGTGGCATAGAGCAGACCTTCGCTCTCCCAGTTTTGTTCGATCTCGGCCTTGCGTTTCTTGTACTCGTCAAAGGCCAGCAGCGATTCTTCGTTCATCTCCTCCAGGCTGACGCCAAGGTCTTCGGATAGGAACGACACGATCAGCTCTGGGTGGGTACCCGCGCAGTGATAGCACTCGCGGTTGTTTTCCATTACCAGCTTCCAGTTGCCGTTTTCGATGATTTCGGACTCGTAGGCGACTTTGGTGTTGGTCAGGTCATACGGCGCGAAACGCGGCAGCATGGTTTCTTCCAGCAGCGCGATGTCTGCGGGTGGGTTGTCGCTCAAGCAGACAAACACGTGCGTGCCGACCACTTTGCAGTGCACGGGAATCAGGCTGCGGCATTCCGGGTCGAAGCTCTTGCCCATATGGCTTGCGTGCTTGAGGCTGCCATCCAAGTCGTAGGTCCATTGATGGTAGGGGCAGACCAGCATGCCGACGGTGGACTTGCCAGCGTCTTTCAAGCGGGCTCCGCGGTGGCGGCATACATTGCGGTAGGCGCGCACCTGATCATCATCATCGCGCACGACGATGATGGATGACTTACCAATGTCGATGGTATAGACATCACCAGGCTCGGCGACGTCGGCCGTGACGGCGACGACAATCCAATGTTTGGTGAAGAAGATATCCATGTCGTTGTCAAAGATATCCTGGCGACCGAAAAGTTCGGCATTCATGCCAAAACCCGGTTGACGCGAGGCAACTAAATCACCGTGGGATTTAATAGGCGCAATGTTCATTTCTACCTCAGGCACTTTCTTGTTAGGACATCGCGAGGATGGCGTGCCTAATTATTTAAGGGGCCTTAAATAGCGTCAATGCGCCTATTTCTACCAGGGGCATTACTTGAAGTTATGAAGCCCTGTTCAACTGTTTACTGGTGGTAACTTTTCCTGCAGCCAGCGCGTCAGCGCGCGAATTTCAGGCGTACTGCTTCGGCCATTTGGAATAACGATGTAATAAGCGTCCTCAGGGCGCACTACAAAGGGTTCCAACCGCACCAGTTCACCGGT
Organism: Metapseudomonas cellulosilytica; assembly: GCF_049334135.1. NCBI lineage: Bacteria > Pseudomonadati > Pseudomonadota > Gammaproteobacteria > Pseudomonadales > Pseudomonadaceae > Metapseudomonas > Metapseudomonas cellulosilytica. The sequence goes on from NZ_JBHZGN010000031.1 coordinate 1,804, forward strand.
TGCCAACGCATCTTCAACAAGCCTTCCCCAGCCCAGTGCGATGCCGAATCCGCGCATGGCGGCAAGGACATTATCGGTATGCACATTGCAACGCAGCGCAAAGTTGAGCTTGGGAGTGTTCAAGCCCAGTTCCCTGAACCAGCCCTGCCAGTCCATCCATCCTTCTGAAGTCGAACCGGCATCCAGCAGATCGGCACTTGCCAGCTCCTCCAGTGTTACCGGCTGTCGGTTTCTGGCCAGCCAAGACGGTGAACACACCGGAAAAATCTCCTCTTCAAACAGCAGCGTCGCGGAGCCATCGCTCCAGCGGCCGCTTCCATAACGTACTTCCAGATCAATTTCTTGCGCCCGCAGGTCGCCTGTGAACATCTGGGTAGCAAGACGCAATGTCACATTGGGCAATACGTCACGCAGCGTGACGAGCCTGGGCATGACGCGAAACTGGGAGAAAGCAGCGGTTGTCCCGAGCACGATTTCTTGCCTGCGCGGCCCTAGGGCCTTGCGGTCGAATACCGTGGCAATCTTCTGGAATGACTCGGATATCGCCGCATACAGATCATGACCGTCATCGGTGAGCTGTATGCCCTTGGGGGACCGGAGAAACAGCTGCATGTCGAAGTTTTCTTCAAGCATCTTGACCTGCTTGCTGACGGCCGCCTGGGTTACCCCCAGCTCCCTCGCTGCCTGGGTAAAGCTGTTCAGGCGGGCGACCGACTCAAACTGCAGTAGGGCTGTCATGGAGGGGATAATCCGACGGTATCCCTTGTGTTTGCTGCCGGTGCTTTGGCTCATCATTGTTATTCCGGAAACGAAGCTTCTCGCGATGCTGGCAGGAAAATTACTATGTTCTAGGCAGGAGCGCCTGCAAAAAGAAATCGGAGGGGTTAGGACCGTCCGCTAGCCCAGCTTGGGTAAAGTGCCTGAACTGGTTTTCGGACGCCGCCAGCCAGCAACCAACCGGGCAATATGGGCGGCCTCGCGATCATTAGTTCGAGCCAGCGCAGCTTGGTGGAACGCTCTTTGTCGGTCAGTGTGCGCCAGGCCGGCAGGGCCTTGTAGACGGCTTCGATGGTGCGACGGGCTTCCGCGGCGCTCTTCTTCGGCACTGTGCCAATGATTTCACCGGTGGCAGGGTTGGTCACGTTGATCGTCTGGACGCTGTCCGCATCCAGCCACTCACCGTTGATGAAGGCCTGCTGGTGGAACAACGTTGAGTCGTTCAATTGCATCGATTGGCTTCCTGTGCATGCATTGCTCGAACAATGCCTGGTGCAGCGGAACATCACCATTACAAGACAGACAATTGGCAGGAGAAATGCCAAGGCGCTAGACGCTGCTAAGGATTCGATTCAACAACAAGAGCAAAGCTCTTTCGGATAATAACTTAGCCTGCGAACAACTTTAAGGCCATACCCCATTACCTGGGCTCATAGGATTGTTGTCGGCGCATTCTTGTCATATAAATTGGCATAGATATCCAATGCGGCTTGCACTTATCGAGTTAAATTTCAATTATTGAAAGCTCGTCCTGCCCGTGCTCGCCGATGCGCCGCAAAAATAACGACGACGCGCGATAGCCAGGATTTTCATCCTATTGATCTGCCGTATTCCAAGACAACAACCACAAAAAGGTACGCGAAGATGTCGGATTCAAAGTTCAGCAATCTCTTTCTGCAGTGCGCCTCAACCGTAATGCTCACCTTGGCTTGCCTTCACGCCAGTGCTTCGGCTGAAAAGCCGGGGGAGGGCGTAAAGATCACGCCGGCTTTCCCGACCGTAGATGAAGAGCGCTTCCGTGGTGAAGTGGCTTTGGAGGGCCTGCGAGAACTGGGCTACAACGTCCAGCAACCCAAGGAAACCGAATACGCCACCATGGTGCTCGCAGTCGGCTTCGGTGATGCCGACTTCACCGTCAATTCGTGGGACAAGCTGCACGCGAGCTTCTACGAGAAGGCCGGTGGCGATGAAGCCATGATCAAGGCCGGCAACATAATACCGGGCATCCTGCAGGGTTATCTGATCGACAAGAAGACCGCCGATCAATACCACATCAAGTACATCACCGACCTGAAAAAACCCGAGATCGCCAAGCTCTTCGACGCCGACGGTGACGGCAAGGCCGACATGACAGGTTGTAACCCAGGCTGGGGCTGCGAGCTGGTCATCGCCCACCAGATGAAAGCCTACGACCTGGAGAAAAGCATTCATGTGAACCAAGGTTCGTACTTCGCGCTGATGGCCGACACCATTACGCGCTTCAAGGAAGGCAAGCCCGTCCTGTACTACACCTGGGTTCCGCAATGGGTGGCAGGGGTGTTGGTCGAAGGGCGTGATGTGGTCTGGCTGGAAGTGCCTAAGACCGACCTGCCAGACGGCAACAACGACGTCGATACGACCTATCAAGGCAAGAACCTTGGCTTTGCCCTGGACAAGGTCGAAGCACTGGTGAACCGCAAGTTCGCCGAGAAGAACCCGGCTGCCGTGAAGTTCCTGTCGCTGATGCAGATTCCGGCGGCGGATGAGAGCGCGCAAAACCTGAAGATGCAGAACGGTGAGAAATCACTCGTCGATATCAAGCGCCACACCAAGGAGTGGATCGCCGCGCACCGCGAGCAGTTCGATCAGTGGCTGCAAGCTGCGCGAACCGCAGCCATGCAAGCCAGCAACTGACCCGCCCAAATGTGGGCAAGGTGGAAGGGGAGGGGGACGGAATAAAGCTGAAAACCAGGCTGCCGGTCACCGGGACCGGCTGCGAGGTACTGATCCGCTAGCCGTTCGAAGAAAGCTTCCTGCGTGATTGAAGCGGTTGATGCCTCTGCGAAGATCGGCAGCCTGAGCATGCACTTGAGTTCGATGCAGGCGTATCGAAGAAATTCTTGATCGCCCCACACCGTACCTTCTCCTGAAACAGGCTAACCCCCACACGGGGCTGGACAGCGACAGCAGATGAAGAAATAGAGGTTCCAGTCGCGACGATAGCGGCGAACTGGAGCCTGTGTAGCCCGAGGAGATGAAATGAACGAGCAAGTCAGTTTTGCCGGGAGGCAGCCGCTGCATACCGCAAAAGCGCGGGTGCTGGTCAGCGGTAGCGCGCAAGCGCCTCTGCGTGCCACCCGCAACATGATCAGTTTCTGGGGCGGTTACGACCCGGCCAGCGGGGTGATCATCGACCGCCACCACCCGCTGAGTGGCGAGAACCTGACCGGTAAGATCTTCGCCCTGCCAAAGGGCAAAGGGTCGAGCACTGGCAGTGCGGTGCTGCTCGATGCATTGCAGTCGGGGCATGCTCCGGCCGCAATCATCCTTAACAAGGTCGATGAAATCATCGCGCTAGGCGTAGTGGTTTTCGAAGAGTTCTTTGGACAGAAAATTCCGGTGGTGCAACTGGACGATGCCGATTTCGAAGCGGTGTTCTCGGCCAGCGGTGCGAGCATTTCGGAAGATGGAACGGTGGCACTGTATGAATGACTTCATGAATCAGATCGAACTCTCCGAACGCGACAAGGCAATGCTGGCCGGTGAGGAAGGCCGCGCGGTGCAGATCGCCATGCGCATCGTGCTGCGGATCGCGCAGATGCAGGGCGCGAAGAAGCTTGTAGACATCACCAGCGTGCATGTGGGCGGTAGCATCTATACCGGCCAGGCGAGCCTCAAGGTCATCGAGGCCCTGGCCGAAATGGGCGCACGCGTGCGGGTGCCGACATCGATCAATGCAATTTCCATTGATCGCAAACGCTGGCAGGAGCAGAACATCGACCCCGAATTCGCAGGCTATGCCGACCGCCTGGCCCAAGGTTTCGAGCAGATGGGCTGCAAGCCTATCTTCTCTTGCACGCCTTATGTCTTCCCCGAAACCCCAAAAGTCGGTGATGACATTGTCTGGGCCGAGTCCAACGCCATTGTTTACTCCAACAGTGTGCTGGGCGCGCGGACCAACCGCCAGGGCGACTTCCTCGACATCTGCGCCGCAATCGTCGGCCGCGCGCCTTATTGCGGGCTGCACATGGAAGAGAACCGCAAGGGCAACTTCGTTATCAATATCCCTCGCCTAGCCAATGTGGACAGCTCGTTCTACACCGTTCTGGGTTACCTGATCGGCAAGCATGCCGGTACCGATATCCCCGTGATCTGTGGCGTCGAAGAAAAACCGACCCTAGAAGACCTGAAATACCTCAGTTCTACGCTGGCCACTTCGGGCGCGGTCGGTCTGTTCCACATGGTCGGCGTCACGCCTGAGGCGCCGACGCTGGAAGTGGCGCTGGGTGGTAAGGCACCTACCCGGACCTTGGACATCACCCAGGAAGAGCTGCTGTCGGTGTTCGAGAAACTCTCGACCACCCAAGAGGAGAAGCTGGACCTGGTGCTACTTGGCAGCCCCCATTTCACCCTCGGCGACTTCAGGGAACTGGCCGAACTGGTGGAAGGCCGACAGTCCAGCAAGGACTGCGACTTCCTCATCACCACCAGCCAGTATGCCTATGAGCAGGCTCAAGGGGCCGGGTATCTGGAACGGATCGAACAGTTTGGCGCGCGGGTCAGCACCGACATCTGCCTGTGCATGCTCAATGCCGACATGTTCCCTGCCAGTGCTAAAACAGCGATGACCAACTCGGGCAAGTTCGCGCACTACGGGCCAGGCCTGATTGGCAAGGGCGTGTCCTACGGCAGCCTGCTTGACTGCGTGAACTCTGCCGTGGAGGGCAGGCGCATCATTGGCAGACCTCGCTGGTTGTAGTAATCAACCTTGATCGGGATAGTGATCGCGCAGAAAGCGAAGGCCGCAAGCTCGACACTTACCCTGTGGGCGCGGGCCGAACCGCGAACAAGGGTGGAGCTTTCACCATCCTCCGCAGTGTGATCTTCGCGGGCAGCCCGCTCCCACAGGTTCCTGCTGAATCAAGTCTTTAGGATTTGCCCTAGAAGGTTGTGGGCACTGGGGAATGCTGTTGTCTTTCGCTAGTGCCCTGTCTATTCGCCGCACTACAGGACTACACATGAAAATCGTCTCAGCAGAACAGATACATGCCGTACTCAACTGGGAGGGCGTGCTCGACGCCCTACGGCACGTGCATCGGGGCGTTCGCCCGAGCATCGATGACTACTTCCTGGGCGATAGCGAGTACGGCTTGTTCAGCCGCGGGGTGATTCTTCCCGGTGTCGGTGCTGGCGTGAAGATAGCGTCGATCTTCCCCGCCAATCTGCAGGCCACCCCACCTCGCCCCGCCGAGCAAGCTGTGTTCGTGGTCATCGATGAACAGACCAAGGCCGTCAGTGCCATCTTCGATGGGCCAGCCATAACCGCGTGGAAAACCGCAGCCGATTCGGCACTGGCGGCCGAGAAGCTGAGCCGCGAAGACAGTGCCGTACTTCTGGTGCTCGGCGCAGGCCCTATTGCTCGTGCCTTGACTGAAGCCTACCTGCACATCAGGCCCAGCATTCGCGAGGTGCTGTTGTGGAACCGCACTGCGGCCAAGCTGCAGCACGTGGAGGAGGAGCTCGACCAGCGTGGCATCAACGCGCGCATCGTAACTGATCTGGACGGTGCCGTCGCACAGGCGGATATCGTCGTATCGGCCACGGCTTCGTCTTCACCCTGCGTGAAGGGTCAGTTTGTTCGTGAGGGTACGCATGTCGACCTGGTTGGAGGCTACCGGCCGGATATGCAGGAGGCTGACCAAGGCCTATTCGCCGTTGCCCGACTGTTCGTCGATGACCGGCAAAGTGCGCTGAATTCCGGCGACCTGCAAATCCCTCTGCAAGCCGGGATCATCAGCGAAGAAACCATCGAGGGTGATCTTTTCGAACTCTGCCAGTCGTCCTCGTTCGTGCGACAAGCGTCCGACATCACAGTTTATAAAAATGCCGGTGGTGCGCACCTGGACTTGACTGTTTGCCAGCACGTTCTGCGCCAGCTGAGTCACTGAATTCAAAGGCATGCAACCGATTCATGATCTTTGATGATCAGCGATCTGCAGCAAATGTTGATGCTTTTGTGCCATGGGAAAGCGGTGAATAGTGCCGATCGCCAGGGTTTACGTTGTCTTTTAGAGCATGGTGGATTGGTCTCTCGCCAGCCACCAGTTCTGTCGTAAGTTTTCCAGTTAAGTGGCACACAACCGGTTTGGGGGTTTGCGCTATCCGTCGATCCATGAACGCCGACTGCGCCGGGGGCGCGATCAGGACTTGTTGGATCAGCGCGTTCTGCTCCAGGTGCCGGGGCGTCGGATCGATTGCCTGCGTTGTGGGCGGGCGACTGAGCGGATCGACTGGCTCGAGAGCTTGCTGCAACTGTTCCCCACTAGTCATGTCAGCCGCCCCACCGGCCTGCATTAGCGCACCCTCAAGACCCCCGATAAACTCCGCTTGGAAGCTGAAGTAGGGACCTTCGAGCTGGGCGAAGTATGCCGCCAAGTCTTGGACGAGTTTGTCCTGCAAGGGCCATCGCCACGCTACGGGGATCATGGATACCGATCGGATGCGGGTGATGGGTGGCCAAGGCAACAGCCGTGGGGCGATCCGCCCATTGGGTTGCTAGGCAAACACTGCCAACGGATCGAGGCGGACGCGTCGGCTTTCGATCTAGAGGCGAAGCGGCATTGCCCGCAGGCCGAGGTGATATGCGACCTGTTTCATGTGGTGGCGCGTTACGGCCGCGAGGTGATCGACTGTATCTGCGTCGATCAGGCTAAGCTCCTGCGCGAGGACAAACCGACGCGCAAGGTGGTCAAGCAGAGCCGCTGGCTGTCGCTGCACAATCGCGAAACCTCAAGGACCGGCAGGCCGTGCAGCTGCAGGATCTGCTCGCGGCCAACCAGCCAAGCGTCCATACAGATAAGAAGAAGCCGCTGCGGGTCCAGGCGACCGGCAGCGGCTTAACAGGTGAAGCGATGAAGTTAGAGCTGGCCGAATGCCTGGATCTCAATCCGATATTCCGGCGTGGCCAGAGCCGCGCCGACACAGGCACGGACGGGGGGCTGGTCGCCCACCCAGGCGTCATACACTTCGTTCATCGTCGCGAACTCGGACATGTCCGCCAGCCAGATCTGCATCCGAGTCAAGTTGGCCTTGCTGGCACCGATTTGCGCCAGCCACTGCTCGAGTTGGTCGAGTACGCAACGGGTCTGCGCGGCAATGTCGCCTTGAGGTGCGAGAGCGACGATGCCGGAGGTCTCGATGCGGCCGTCCACCAACACCATCTGGCTGGCGCGGTGGCCGGGATTGATACGTTCGATCATCAATAGCTCCTTCAGAACAGCACGTAGGTCTTGCGCAGGGTTTCGCGGATGTCCCATACACCCTCACAGTTCTCCGGGAACAGCACGGCATCGCCGGCACGCAGCTCGACCGGCTCGCCGCCGTCAGGAGTGAAAGTGCACCAGCCGCTGACGATGTGGCTGAACTCGCGGTTCTTCAGATGGCGACGGAACACACCCGGGCTGCTTTCCCAGACGCCGATGCTGGCACCAACCGAGTCGTCGGTATGGTGCTGGCCAGTGGCGGCATGGGCGATGATCTCGCCGACTGGCAGGCGTGCCGGGGCAGTTTCGCCCAGCGGCGACTCGGCGGCGTTGCGGACGACGGTGAGTACTTGGCTCATAGGGGCTCCTTCAGGTTTTGCGAGCGAGAGATCGGGAAGTGGAGTTGGGCGCTGCTTGCTTGCCGCTGTCACCCAGGGCGGCGGCCTGTTGCAGGTCGAGCTTGCTGGTTTCCGGTGCCAGCCACCAGGAGATCAAGGCGCCGAACAGCGACACGCCGGCGGCGATGAACATGGTGTCGGCGATACCCAGGGTGCTCAGCGACATCGGCACTAAGTAGGTGCCCAACGCTGCGCCGACCCGCGATAGGGAGGTGGCCAGGCCCACTGCTGAGGCGCGGATCTCGGTGGGGAACAGCTCGTTGGGGTACACGTACGTCAGCACCTGGGCGCCGCCGATCAGCACCGCGTAGGCGCCAAAAATGATCAGCACGGTCATCGGCGCGCTATCCGGAAACTGTCCCAACAGCATCAGCGCCAGCCCCGACCAGAGGAAGCTGTGAATCAGCATCCGGCGCCGGCCCATGGCGTTGATCAGTTTGGTCGCACCCAGGCAGCCGATGGTGAACAGGAAGGTAATTGCCAGCGAACCGTAGCTTGCCCAATCACCTGTAAGATTCAGCGCCTGAAGCACCTTAGGTGCGAAGGCGTAGATGGCGAACAGCGGGACAATAGCGCAGGTCCAGAACAGAGTAATGAAGGCCATGCGCTTGCCATAGCCGGAGTGGAACAGTGACCACACCGAAACCTGGCGCTGGTTGGCTGGCTCGGGCAAGTCAGCGACCGAGTAGTTCGAGCCGTAGACCCGTTTGATTACCGCGTCGGCCTCAGCCACACGGCCCTTGCTCAACAGCCAGCGTGGCGACTCCGGGGTGCCACTGCGCGCCAGCAGGAACAGCCCACCGGGCACCACGGCACTGGCCAGTACCCAGCGCCAGGCATCGTCGCCGGCCACCCGCAACAGGATCTCACCGACCAGATAGGCTACCGCGGCACCGGCGAACCACATCAGCACCATAGCCGCCAGCAGCGGCCCGCGGTGCTTGCGCGGCAGGAACTCGGCCAGCAGCGAAGTGGCGATCGGATAATCGGCGCCGACCGCCATGCCGATCAGCAGTCGCCAAACAAGCAATAGCCACGCCGACTCGACCCAGAACTGCGCCAAGGAGAAACCGACGATGGCGATCAGGTCGACTAGGTAGAGGATCTTGCGGCCGTATTTGTCGGTGAACCATCCACCGAGGAAACCACCGAGGAACACGCCAACCAGTGCTGAGGCGGCGATCAGACCTTCCCATAAGGCCGACAGTTGTAGGGCGGAGCTGATCTGCATCATCACCACGCCGATGATGCTCAGGACGTAGCCGTCAAGGAACGGCCCACCGGACGAATAGACTGTGAGTTTGCGGTGAAACGCGTTCAGTGGAACATCTTCGATGGAGCGTTTGGAACTGGGCATTGAAGCAACCTCATTGTTGTTATTGCGCACACGCAGTCATCGTCAGCAACGGATCGCCGATTCGACGGTGAGACTAGGTGTTTGTCAGAAGGACGCCTATGCCCGATCGAGTCGCAGCGCCCCTGCTGTCAATGAGTATCGCATCGGATTTTACGGTTGATATATAACGTACGGGACGTGTCGTCTTATATTTTGCTTCGACAGAAAGGGCAAACGGAGCCAGAGTTTCGTCATTGACTATGCGTGGAGGACATCGACTTTGTTTGAATCCGACATGCAATTTGTAACATCTAGGATTTAGTCGGAAATTGAAAGGCCACGAGCAGAAAAAGGACGGAGCGCCTAACAGCGATCTAGGTCGCTGAGGGGGGCGTTCGAGTCGCACGGCGCTGACACCGAGAGACGGGGCGCCTCCTTTCTACGCTTGGCAGCCCCGGGTTATCTGGCTGCTGGGCCGGCTTTCCTTGGCCGCAGCGCCGAGGGCGCAAGGGGCGGGCGCCGAAATACTATAAATTGACGCTCTTATCCTATTCCGGCATGTGGTGGAGGGCTACAGTTCAGTTAGTCCTTCGATAATTACATCTACCTGTACTTTTATGTTGGCGTTGTTTGTTGGCTGTCCAGGCATATCAACAGGCATGATGCGAAGAGTAAGAAGAAGCGCCGTACATTAAATTTTACGGAGGCGGTCTTTGATTTCGCAGCCACCTAAAGAGGGTGCGGACTTGAAGAAAAAGATATTTCTATCCTGACTCGCTCAATTTTATGAGCGGCCTGCCAATTTGGTGTCAGCAGCTTTTTTCGAAAAAACGAAATGGGCGCTGAGTATTTATTGGTCATAAGTATAATAAAGAGGGTCGTATGAGCAATGCCGATGAAATTCTTTCGGTGAACCACATCTACAAGGTGTTCGGTCCCAAACCGGACCTAGCCATGGAGATGCTCCGCAAGGGTGCCGACAAGAACGAGATATTCAGCAAGACCGGCCACGTCGTCGGCGTGTTCGATGCAAGCTTTTCCGTCAAGCGTGGTGAGATCTTCGTGATCATGGGACTGTCCGGCTCGGGCAAGTCCACCATGGTGCGGCTGTTCAATCGTCTGATCGAGCCCACTTCCGGCAGCATCCACCTGAATGGGCGCGAAATCACCGGTCTGTCGGACAAGGCGCTGCTCGACGTCCGTCGCAAGGACATGGGCATGGTCTTCCAGTCCTTCGCGCTGATGCCTCACATGAGTGTCCTGGAGAACACCGCCTTCGGCCTGGAGATCTCTGGAGTGGGTGAGGGCGATCGCCATGCCCGAGCAATCGAGGCACTACGCCAGGTGGGTCTGGCCGGGCATGAATACAGCTACCCGCACCAGCTTTCCGGTGGGATGCAGCAGCGTGTCGGCTTGGCCCGTGCGCTGGCCAACGATCCCACCATCCTCCTCATGGATGAAGCCTTCTCCGCCCTCGACCCACTGATCCGCAGCGAGATGCAGGGCGAGCTGATCCGTCTGCAGGCCGAGCAGAAGCGCACCATTATTTTCATCTCCCACGACATCGAGGAAGCCATCCGCATCGGCCATCGCATCGCGATCATGGAAGGCGGCCGGGTGGTGCAGATCGGGACGCCTCAAGAGCTAATCAACCAGCCGGCGAACGACTACGTGCGCACCTTCTTTAAGAGCTTCGACAGCTCGCGGGTGCTCAAAGCCGGGGACGTGGCCCAGTTCGATCCGGAAGTGGTCTGCCGAGTCAACGGCAAGGCACCGCGGTTCAGGGCCGGCGTACCGTTCGGCTACCTGGTCGACGAGCACGGCCAGTTCCTCGGGGTGGTCGATACCGATCCCAGCGGTGCGTCCTCGAGCGACCGCTACAGCCAGCACGAGAAGCAGCCGGTGTACACCGACACGCCGCTGCACGACGTGCTGGGCATCGCTGCCGCGCTGCCCTACCCGGTGCCGGTGCTCGACCGTGCGGGTGCCCTCAAGGGAACCCTGTCGAAGAACCAGCTGCTGCAGACCCTGAGTCGCCACTGAGCGCGCCCGTCGCGTCGTTCACCAAGCGTTCGCGGTCTTTAGAAAGAGGTAAGCCACGATGTCCGAGTTCAATCTTCTCGATCCGTTCCAGGCCGCCACCATCCCTCTGGGCGACTGGGTAGAAAGCACCCTCAATTACCTGGTGCACAACTTCCGTGATGTATTCCGTGCCATCCGCTGGCCGATCGACCAGGTGCTCAATGGCATCGAGTTCGCCCTACAGAGCATCCCCCCGAGCATCGGCATCCTCCTGTCGACGCTGTTGGGCTGGCAGCTGGCCGGCAAGCGCATGGCGCTGCTGTGCTTCGTCACATTGACAGCACTCGGCCTGATTGGCGTTTGGTCCGAGTCCATGACCACCCTGGCCCTGGTACTCACCTCGGTGTTCTTCTGCGCCCTAATCGGCATTCCGCTGGGCATCCTCTGCGCCCGCAGCGACCGGCTGGAACGCATGATCCGGCCGCTACTTGACGCCATGCAGACGCTTCCTGCGTTCGTTTACCTGGTTCCGGTGGTGATGCTGTTCGGCATCGGCAACGTACCCGGCGTCCTGGTGACCATCGTCTTCGCCCTGCCACCGCTGGTGCGCCTGACCAACCTGGGTATCCGTCAAGTACCGGAAGACAAGATTGAGGCTGCCCGCGCGTTCGGCTGCACCCCGCGCCAGATGCTGATGCGCGTGCAGTTGCCGCTGGCCACCTCGACCATCATGGCCGGTCTCAACCAGACCCTGATGCTGTCGCTGTCGATGGTGGTAATCGCCTCGATGATCTCGGTCGGTGGTCTGGGCCAGATGGTCCTGCGCGGTATTGGCCGCCTGGACATGGGGCTGGCCACCGTCGGCGGTGTAGGGCTGGTACTGCTGGCGATCTTCCTCGACCGCCTGACCCAAGCCATGGGGGCACGCACCAGCGCCGACCCGAGCCTACGTTGGTACCACACCGGCCCCGTCGGCATCGTGCTGCGCCTGTGCGGTGTCGGGCGCACCGCAGGGCGGTCCAAGACCGCCTGAGGCATGCCGTTCTAACTGTTGCACTCCAAGACAAAAACCAGAAAAGGTACGCGAAGATGTCCGAGTTCAAGTTCTCCCGCAGTCTCCTGCAATGCGCCTCGGCCGTGGCGCTCACCGTGGTTACCTTGCATGCTGGCGCTTCTGCGGACAAACCGGGGGAGGGCGTGAAGGTCACGCCGGCGTTCCCCTCGGTGGCCGAAGAACGCTTCCGTGGCGAAGTGGCCATGCAAGGCCTGCGCGAGCTGGGCTACAAAGTCCAGGAACCGAAGGAAACCGAGTACGCCACCATGGTCCTGGCAGTCGGCTATGGCGACGCGGACTTCACAGTGAACGTCTGGGACAAGTTGCATGAAAGCTTCTATGAGCGGGCCGGTGGCGACGAAAGCATGGTCAAGGCCGGTGACATCCTGCCTGGTGTGCTGCAGGGGTACGCGATCGACAAGAAGACCGCCGAAGCCCACGGTATCAAGTACATCACCGACCTGAAGAAGCCGGAGATCGCTGCGCTGTTCGACACTGACGGTGACGGCAAGGCCGACCTGACCGGCTGCAACCCTGGCTGGGGCTGCGAACTGGTAATCGCCCACCATGTGAAGGCTTATGGCCTCGAGAAGACCGTCCATGTCAACCAGGGCTCGTACTTCGCGCTGATGGCCGACACCATTACTCGCTACAAGGAAGGCAAGCCAGTCCTCTACTACACCTGGGTACCGCAGTGGGTCTCAGGCGTACTCGTCGATGGCCGGGACGTAGTCTGGCTGGAAGTGCCCAAAACCGATCTACCTGACGGCAAAAACGATGTCGACACGATGTACCAAGGCAAAAATCTCGGCTTCGCCGTGGATAAGGTCGAGGCAGTGCTGAACAGGAAATTCGCCGAGGAGAACCCGGCCGCCCTGAAGTTCCTTTCTCTGCTGCAGATCAGCAGCGCCGATGAGAGCGCCCAGAACCTGAAGATGCAAGAGGGCCAGAACAAGCCCGCTGACATCAGCCGCCATGCTCAGGAGTGGGTGGCTGCTCATCGCCAGCAGTTCGACGAGTGGCTCAAGGCGGCCCGCGCCGCAGCAGCCCAGGCGAGCAACTGACCCGTCGGTTCTAGCGTCTGCCGCCCGCTCCGGCCGGGCGGCTCATAACAAAAATAAAATGGATGGCCGTTGATCATGATGACTTCACCGTTCTCAATACCTGCGCACTCCCGACGCATCGATCCTTCGCGGAATAGGGCGGCAGCGCTCAAGGCCGATGGCTCAGTCGATGACAACGACCGGGTGGAGATCGGCCCGACGCCCCTGGCCTTCGCTGAGTGGGCGCGCCTGGGTCTGCAGCCGCCGAACCTGCCGGCCATGCGCGAATACCGCCTGCAGCGCATCCGCGAGCAACTGGTGGCTCGGGACCTCGCCGGTGTGCTGCTGTTCGATCCGTTGAACATTCGATACGCCACCGACACCACTAACATGCAGCTGTGGACCACCCACAATCCGGCGCGGGCCTGCTTCGTTGCCGCCAGTGGCCATGTCGTGTTGTGGGACTTCCACGGTTGCGACCATCTGTCCAGGCACCTGCCTCTGGTCAGCGAGCTGCGTAGCGGAGCCTCGTTCTTCTACTTCGAGACTGGCAACCGCACTGACGAACATGCTCGACGCTTCACTGCCCAGGTCGATGACCTGCTGCGTACCCATGCCGGGACCAACCGGCGCCTGGCGGTGGACCGCATTGAGGTAGCCGGCCTGCGCGGCCTGGATGCGCTGGGCATTGAGGTGCACAGCGGCCAAGAGGTTATGGAGTTCGCTCGCCTGATCAAAGGCCCGGACGAGATCCTTGCCATGCGCTGCGCGGTGGCATCCTGCGAGGCGTCGGTAGCGGAAATGTACCAGGCCATGCGGGCTGGAGTGACGGAGAACGATGTGTGGGCAGCACTGCACGCTGGCAACATCCGGCGGGGCGGGGAGTGGATCGAGACGCGGATTCTCAACTCCGGGCCGCGTACCAATCCCTGGTATCAGGAGTCCGGTCCTCGCGTGCTCAGCGACGGCGATCTGCTGTCATTCGACACCGACCTGATTGGTGTCTACGGGTTCTGTGTGGACATGTCGCGCAGCTGGATCTGCGGCGATGTGGAGCCGACCGCAGAGCAGAAGCGTCTGTACCGAATCGCCCATGAGCACATTGCCTTCAACACCGAACTGATCCGCCCCGGCGTGCGCTTCACCGAGCTCACTACCAAGGGTCACCGTTTGCCTGAATCCTGCCGCGCCCAACGCTATGGCGTGATGTTCCATGGGGTGGGGCTGTGCGACGAATACCCGTGCATCCGCTACCCGGAAGACCTGCAATCCCATGGCTACGAAGGGGAACTGCAGGCCGGCATGGCCTTGTGTGTGGAGGCATATGTGGGCGAGGTGGGTGGTCGCGACGGGATCAAGCTGGAGAACCAGCTGCTGGTTACCGAGGAAGGCTATGAAGTGCTCACCCAATATCCTTTCGAGGCGTGCTTCCTGCGGGACTGAATTGCTCATTGCATTTATAGACACTCAGATTTTTCAACGGAGGTAAGCATGAGTGCAAGCAACAGAGGTGTAGTGTATCTCGGCGCTGGTAAGGTCGAGGTGCAGAAGATCGACTATCCGAAGATGCAGGATCCCCGCGGCAAGAAAATCGAGCACGGGGTGATCCTGAAGGTGGTCTCCACTAACATCTGCGGCTCGGACCAGCACATGGTGCGTGGCCGTACCACCGCGCAGGTCGGCCTCGTGCTCGGCCACGAGATCACTGGTGAGGTGATCGAGAAGGGCCGTGACGTGGAAAACCTGCAGATCGGCGACTTGGTTTCCGTACCCTTTAACGTCGCCTGCGGCCGCTGCCGCTCCTGTAAAGAAATGCACACCGGCGTGTGCCTGACCGTCAACCCGGCTCGCGCCGGCGGGGCCTACGGCTATGTCGACATGGGCGACTGGACGGGCGGCCAGGCCGAGTACGTGCTGGTGCCGTACGCCGACTTCAACCTGCTGAAACTGCCGAACCGCGACAAGGCCATGGAGAAGATCCGTGACCTGACCTGCCTCTCCGACATCCTGCCCACCGGCTACCACGGCGCCGTTACCGCCGGCGTTGGCCCGGGCAGCACCGTCTACGTCGCGGGTGCCGGCCCGGTGGGCCTGGCCGCTGCCGCCTCCGCCCGCCTACTGGGCGCCGCGGTGGTCATCGTCGGTGACCTCAACCCCGCCCGCCTGGCCCACGCCAAGGCGCAAGGTTTCGAGATCGCCGACCTGTCGCTGGACACCCCGCTGCACGAGCAGATCGCCGCGCTGCTGGGCGAGCCGGAAGTGGACTGCGCGGTGGATGCGGTGGGCTTCGAAGCCCGTGGTCACGGCCATGAAGGCGCCAAACACGAGGCCCCAGCCACCGTGCTGAACTCGCTGATGCAGGTCACTCGTGTGGCCGGCAAGATCGGCATCCCCGGCCTCTACGTCACCGAAGACCCGGGCGCAACCGATGCCGCGGCGAAGATCGGCAGCCTGAGCATCCGCTTTGGCCTCGGCTGGGCGAAATCCCACAGCTTCCACACCGGCCAGACCCCGGTGATGAAGTACAACCGCGCGCTGATGCAAGCGATCATGTGGGACCGCATCAACATCGCCGAAGTGGTGGGCGTGCAGGTGATCAACCTGGACGATGCGCCACGCGGTTATGGCGAGTTCGATGCCGGCGTGCCGAAGAAGTTCGTGATCGATCCACACCGCTCCTTCTCCTGAGCCTTCACAAGCGCTGGCTCGCCCCAAGCGTCGAACGGTGAAGACTGAAGAACGTCAACCTCCTCCCTGGCGGCGGAGGTTGACGCTTCCCCCGACAGCCCAGTTAGCAACTGACGCACGTACCGTCTCGCAGACAGTTCCGCGGGTTTGCATCAGCTTTGGTCCGCGGAGATGAAATGAACCATCAAGACAGTTTTGAATGCTGGCGGATCTTGCGGACAGTAAGAGGTCGAGGGGTGGTCAGTACCGAAGCAGGCAAATGCGCCACAAGCAGCATGCTGAGTTTCTGGGTCGGATCTGCCAGCACGTCTTGCGCAGATTAAAAGGTTGAAGCAGTACACCCGAGAGTGTGCTTCTCAATGGGGACACATCGGTGATCGACAGTCGATCGCCCCAGGGGAAAGAACCCATGCACACCAAAACGGCCATCAATAACGCACCCCATGCCGACACTACCCGACTGGGGATCGTGCTATGCCTGCTTTCCATGTTCATCTTCGCGTGCCAGGACGGCATCACCAAAACACTGGTCAAAGACCTTCCCGTTGTCGAACTGGTAATGGTTCGCTACTGGGTGTTCGTGGTGTTCGCGCTAATTCTCTGCAGCATCCGTGGCGGGGTAAGGCAAGCCATTAAGAGCACAAGCCCTTGGCTGCAAATCGTTCGCTCACTGCTCGGCATCCTTGAGATCGCCTTGTTCGGTCTGGCGTTACGCTACCTAGGCCTGGCCGAAACCCATGCCTTGTATGCGGTATTCCCGCTCATTACGTTGGCGCTGGCCAGGGCGTTTCTTGGCGAGCGGCTGGTGACACGCCAGTGGCTGGCCGCGACTGTCGGCTTTGCTGGGACCCTGCTAATACTGCGCCCTGGAATGGGCGTATTCGAACTGGCTGCGTTCATTCCGTTGCTTTGCGCGCTGACCTTCGCTTTCTTCAACATCCTGTCCAGGCGCATAGGTCAATCCGATTCGTTTGAAACCAACACGCTGTACATGGCGGTATTTGGAGCGATAGCGGTCAGCGTGTTCGGCATTCCTGCCTGGGTGACGCCGACAGTCAAGGAGTTTGCACTGATCGCCATTCTTTCCATCAGCGGTGTTCTGGCACAGCTGCTGCTGATCCAGGCCCTAAAGCATGCGGAGGCCTCGACGCTTCAGCCGTTCAATTTTTCCTTGCTGGCATTCGCCACCTTGATCGGGATATTCATATTTGGCGAGTCGCCCGATATCTGGACCATTACCGGTGCAATGTTCATTCTCCTCGCTGGGCTGTACGCCATAAGAACCAACTGATGGGATTCGGGGCTGAGACAGCCTCGAAGTGGTCGGCGCGCACGTCATCGATGGCAGGCGGCGCCATCCTTACCGACGTGTTCTGCGAGGCTGAATTGAGAGATTCCGGCCCGCGTGACGTCCGTTTTGCTCACCCCCGGCTGCATAACCTCACAAAACTCGTCTTGCCTGTTATATGTCGCTCCACTTGGGGCTGGGATAGTGACCCAGACTAAGTCATTTGGCTCATTCTCAAGCGGTTGCTTGGAGCCTGATCCCCGCCCTTGATCGCAGGCCCCGGTGCAAACTGATCTGGCCTGAGGTACTTCTGTTTATGTCTAGCCAGACCCAGTATGCATTTCACCTGACCGAGGATGCCAAGGCTCGCCGAAATCGCGGAATCGGATTGTGCTTGCTGGCTATGGCGGTATTTGCTTCCCAAGATGGGATCACCAAATTCCTTGTCAAGGATTTCACCATCGCGCAGCTTCTGATGGTGCGCTATTGGGTGTTTGCCGCGGTAGCCGTTGTCTTTCTGGCAGCGAGAGGAGGTATAGGCGCTGCAGCGCGAAGTACTACGCCCTGGCTTCAGGTTATTCGCTCACTGCTGGCAATTGCCGAAGCAGCCTTATTCGGTTGGGGGCTGAAGTATCTGGGGCTCGCCGAGAGCCACGCTCTCTTCGCGGTGTTTCCGCTACTGACGCTGGCATTGGCGGGGCTGCTCCTGGGGGAATTTATTAGTCTTCGCCATTGGATTGCAGCGATTGTGGGATTCGCCGGCACCTTGGTCATTTTGCGGCCTGGCGTTGGCATTTTTGATCCCGCCGCTTTGATTCCGCTGCTGGCTGCTTTGACTTTTGCTGCCTACAACCTGCTTTCTCGTCGGATCAGCCAGACCGATTCGTTCGGCACAAATGTGTTCTACATGGCAGTGGTCGGGATCGTTGCTTCCACCTGCTTCGGCCTTCCTGAGTGGGTATCGCCTACTCCTATGGAGTGGGGGTTGCTTGGTGCCTATTCACTCGCTGGGGTACTTGGGCACCTGCTTCTGATCAAGGCGCTGGAATATGCCCCTGCTACAGTCTTGCAACCCTTCAACTACACCCTCCTGGTTTTCGCTACGCTGGTTGGCTTCATTGTGTTCGACGAGGTCCCCGACAACTGGACTATGGCGGGGGCGACTCTGGTGCTTGCTGGAGGCCTATACGCCGTTAGAGTGAGGTAGGGGTGCATCCAGTACGCCGCTCCAGTTCATCAGTGCGGATATCTCCTGGGCCGTGATGATTCGCATCGTATTACCCCTTTTCGGCATGCTGCAGCTGTCGTGCAGTCATCCGAAACTAAAGAGCGCCACCGTATCAACCAGATGCGCGCTCGAAGGGGGCGGGGCGCAGCTCCATGTGGGAGCTGCGCCAAATGGTCGCAGTGATGCTTATGCCCAGATGTCACCGATGGTGAAGCCTTCCGGGAACGGATCATCGTGTTCCAGCACCAGGGTGTTGAGGCCGTAGATCCAACTCTTACCAGTGATGGTTGGGACAACCGCCTTCTTGTCGCCAATTCGCGTTTCCTCTACGAGGCGACCGGTGTAGATGTTGCCCATCAGGCCCTGATGCCGGAAATCCTGATTTATCGGCAACTCTCCTTTCGCATGGAGCGTGGCCATCTTGGCGCACGTACCGGTCCCGCATGGGCAGCGATCCAGCGCACCGGTCCAGGTCGCGGGGTCATCCCAGGAGAATTCGCCGGAAGCCATGGTCACGGCATTTTTCCAGTCGGCGTTGGGGTCATCACTCGGTCCAGACAGCTGAGAAATAGTGATGCCGACACCCGGGTAGTCAGGATGCGCGACCGGCAGTTGCTCAATGGCAGCCTGGCGAATCATCGAAGAAATGCGGGCAATTTCAGCGCCGTTCTGCGGGATCAGCTCCAGGCCCTTGAACTGACGGACGTCGGCGATGACGTAGAACATGCCGCCCCAGCCGACATCAACCTTTACCTTGCCGAGGTGCGGGACATCGATGGTCGCGTCCAGATGTGCGGCGAACGCCGGGACGTTCTGGAAGGTGACGCCCTTGACCTTGCCGTCCTTGCACTCTGCTTTGATGCGGATCAGGCCAGCAGGCGCTTCCAGGACAAGCTCGGTGACAGGTTCCTTCATTGGCAGCATGCCCATTTCGAGCAGCACGGTCACAACGGAGATCGTGTTACCACCAGACATCATCGGATACTCGATCTGCTCCAGGATAATGTAGCCAGCGTCTGCTTCCGGGTGAGTAGGCGGAACGATGATGTTGCAGCAGTGAGCCGGATAGCCCCGTGGCTCGCGCAGCAGCAGCTTGCGCAGCTGGTCGTCGTTTGCCTCCATCCATTTCATCTTTTCATGAACGGTGTTGCCGGGAATGTTGGGGATCCCACCGGTTACGACACGCATCGGAGTGCCGGCGTGGGTATCTACAGTATGAATCGTTCTTTTGAATGCCATATCTCTACCTACTCACAATGTGCGGAACCTGCAGGTAAGGCTTCCGGTTTGCTTATTGAGGCGCTGGCCACGCATGCCCGCTAGAGGTGCGGGTGGCCCTGCAGATGGACCATTTGGTGTGCACTCAAATGCTAAAGGCCGGTGATGGCGATACCTATCTCGCCACCACCGGCCTTTCAGACGATTTGGCTTATCAAGTCGTTAGACGCCAAGGCACAGGTACTTCACCTCCAGGTAGTCCTCGATGCCGTACTTGGAGCCCTCACGTCCCAGACCAGAGGCTTTGATCCCACCGAAAGGCGCCACTTCATTGGAGATCAGACCGGTGTTGATGCCCACCATGCCGTACTCCAGGGCTTCGGCTACGCGGAACACACGACCCAGGTCACGGGCGTAGAAATAGGAAGCCAGGCCGAACTCGGTATCGTTCGCCATGGCGATGACGTCGGCCTCGTCCCTGAAGCGGAACAGCGGAGCCAGCGGACCGAAGGTTTCTTCCTTGGCCACGGCGGCGTTCTTCGGTACGTCGACCAGGATGGTCGGCTCGAAGAAGGTGCCACCCAGGCTGTGCGGCTTGCCACCGGCAACCACTTTGGCGCCCTTGGAAACGGCGTCGGCGATGTGCTCCTGGACCTTGGCCACGGCCTTCTCGTCGATCAGCGGGCCAGTGGTGGTGCCATCTTCCAGGCCGTTGCCGATCTTCAGCTTGGCCACGGCGGCCTTCAGCTTCTCGGCGAAGGCTTCGTAGATGCCGTCCTGCACGTACAGGCGGTTGGCGCAGACGCAGGTCTGGCCGTTGTTGCGGTACTTGGAGATCAGCGCGCCTTCTACGGCGGCGTCCAGGTCGGCGTCATCGAAGACGATGAAGGGCGCGTTACCACCCAGCTCCAGGGACACTTTCTTGATGTCCTTGGCGCATTCGGCCATCAGTTGGCGACCGATTTCGGTGGAGCCGGTGAAGGACAATTTGCGCACCACCGGGTTGTTGGTCAGCTCGCCACCCACATCGCCGGCGCTGCCGGTGATCACACTGAATACACCCTTCGGAATACCGGCGCGAGAGGCCAGTTCGGCGAGGGCCAACGCGGAGTAGGGGGTCTGCGACGCGGGCTTGAGCACCATGGTGCAGCCGGCGGCCAGAGCAGGGCCGGCTTTACGGGTGATCATCGCGGCGGGGAAGTTCCACGGGGTGATCGCCGCAGTCACGCCGATCGGCTGCTTGATCACGATCAGGCGCTTGTCGGGCTGGTGGCCGGGAATCACATCGCCGTAGACGCGCTTGGCTTCTTCAGCGAACCATTCCAGGAACGAGGCGGCGTAGACGATCTCGCCCTTGGCTTCGGCCAGCGGCTTGCCCTGCTCGGTAGTCATGAGTCGCGCGAGATCATCCTGGTGCTCAATCATCAGTTCGAACCAGCGACGCAGCTTGTTGGCGCGTTCCTTGGCGGTTAGCGCACGCCAGGCCGGTAGAGCTCGCTCGGCAGCCTCGATGGCGCGGCGGGTTTCTGCGGTGCCCATCTTCGGCACGGTGCCGATGATTTCGCCAGTGGCCGGGTTGTTGACCTTGATAGACTGGCCGCTGTCAGCGCCCAGCCAGGTGCCGTCGATATAGGCTTGTTGACGGAACAGAGAGGAATCTTTCAGTTGCATACGGGCTCCTGAGAATTAGTGGCACAGCTGCTCCGCAGCAGTTTGATGTACTTGCTGCTGCAGAGCGCAGACTTGTCAGACTTGCGCGCTACGCGTCCTGAGTTCTGTGTTGAGGATTTGGTCGTTTTCGGAGTAGTCGACCGGACAGTCAATGACATGTACCCCGGGCGTGCTGAGACAGTCCAGCAGCAGCGGCAGGAAACCTTCGGCGCTTTCTACTCGATGGCCGTGGGCACCGTAGGATTGCGCGTACTGGACGAAGTCCGGGTTGCCGTAGTCCAGGCCGAAATCGCTGAAGCCCATGTTCGCCTGCTTCCAGCGGATCATGCCGTAGCCGTCGTCGCGCAGGATGATGACCGTGAGGTTCATCTTCAGGCGTACCGCGGTTTCGAGTTCCTGGCTGTTCATCATGAAGCCGCCATCACCGCACACGGAGATGACTGGACGATCCGGATGTACCAGGTGCGCCGCCATGGCCGATGGCAGGCCGGCGCCCATGGTCGCCAGAGCATTGTCCAGCAGCACGGTGTTGGGCTTATGGGCTTTGTAGTTACGGGCGAACCAGATCTTGTAGATGCCATTGTCCAGGGCAACGATGCCCTCAGACGGCAGTGCGCGACGGATATCGGCAACCAGGCGCTGCGGGTAGACCGGGAAGCGGTTGTCATCGGCGCCTTCGGCGATCTGCGCTTCGTTCGCCTCGCGGATCGCCATCAGGCGGGTGAAGTCCCAATGCGAAGTGTCATTCAACACTTCGCCGATCTGCCACACGGCGTTGGCGATATCGCCAATCACTTCGACCTGCGGGAAGTACACGGCATCGACTTCGGCGGAGCGGAAGTTGATGTGAATGACTTCGGTGCCGCCCCGGACCATGAAGAACGGCGGCTTTTCGATCACATCGTGGCCGATGTTGACGATGAGGTCGGCGGCCTCGATGGCGCGGTGCACGAAGTCGCCGGACGACAGCGCGGCGTTGCCCAGGAAGCGCGGGTGGCGCTCGTCGACCACGCCCTTGCCCATCTGGGTGGTGATGAACGGGATGCCGGTCTTGTCGATCAGTTGGTGGAGGACCTTGGCGGTCATCTTGCGGTTGGCGCCCGCGCCAATCACCAGGATCGGGCTGCGCGCGTTCTGCAGTTTCTCGACGGCCGCTTCGATGGCCTTGTGCTCGGCCAACGGGCGGCGGTGCAGGCTTGGTGGGATCGGCAGGCTGTCCGTCTGCTCGGCAGCGATGTCTTCTGGTAGTTCCAGGTGCACGGCACCCGGCTTCTCTTCTTCGGCCAGGCGGAAGGCTTCGCGCATACGGGCCGGGATGTTGTCGGCCGAGGCGAATTGGTGCGTGTACTTGGTGATGGGGGCCATCATGCCGCACACGTCGATGATCTGGAATCGGCCCTGCTTGGACTTCTTAATCGGCTTCTGGCCGGTGATCATTAGCATCGGCATGCCACCGAGATAAGCGTAGGCGCTGGCGGTCACCAGGTTGGTTGCGCCAGGACCCAGGGTCGACAGACTTACGCCGGTCTTACCGGTCAAGCGGCCGTAGGTGGCAGCCATGAAGCCCGCCGATTGTTCGTGGCGAGTCAGGACCAGCTTGATCTGCGACTTGCGCAGGGACTCCAGCAGGTCAAGGTTTTCCTCACCAGGAATGCCGAACACATACTCGACACCTTCGTTTTCCAGGCATTGCACAACGACATCGGCGGCCTTGGCCATCTTGCTTTCTACCTCGGTTTCTTGGGGGGTGGTTAAGGGCGTAAGTGCCACGGTCTGTAGATGAAAGCTGCGTGTTCAGCGTCAGCGAATGGTCTGGAGGAGGGTCTTCTCACTCTGGAAGCCGAAGTCCACAATGATTTGGCTTTCAGCAAGACCTTCAATCTAGTTTTCGAGCCTTCGGGGTGGACCAATGGGGTTCCAATCAAATTCTTTGCGCGCACGTGATCCCATCGGCCATCAACGACCGATTGGAACATCCTGATAAAGAGCTAGTGGCGCTGGCGGGTCGACTGCGCCTGCAATGCATCCAGCACTAGTTCACAAGCCGCTCCCCAAGAGGCGCCTGCTGGCTGGTGATTGAGAATGTCGAGACCAAAAGCAGTGAAGGTGCCTGGTGTGGCAATGGCTTGCCCCAAGGCCATTAGGCTAACGCTGGGCTGGCTTTGTGCGCTGGCCACACAATCCTGTACGTTGCCTAGGATCAGGTCCCTGGCCTTGTCGAAAGGCAGACCTCTATCTGTGAGCCACTGCTGCAGATCGTGAAGCAGAAAGTAAAACCAGCCATTCATGCATGCTGCGACGGTTGCGAGTTCGAAGGCCTCTTCATCGTCAAGCACCACCAGGGTCCCCAGTGAGCCCAAAATCTTTTCTGAGGCGGCGTCTGGCGGGCAAACCACGACCATTGACTGATTGATCTGGGCCGCATAAGACAGCATTACTCGAATGCTCCGAGTGCCGGGGAACAGCTCAGTCAGCAAAGACAAGCCTACTCCTGCGATAAGCGACATCACGAGCTTACCTGGCGGCACTGTCACCTCTCGAGCCAGAGCGTCCACATCCTGCGGGCGGACCCCCAGCAGCAAAAGGTCTGCACTATCGACAACAGCCTGATTGCTGTCCGATATCTGACAATGGCATTCGGCAGCCAGTCGAGCAGAGCGCTCGTGGTTTCGTGGCGAGAGAAAAATCACACCTTCGAAGCCACTGCGGCGGAGACCGCGGACCACTTTTTCGGTCAACTCACCGACACCCAGAATGCCTAGGCTTTGCATTATTTTTCCCTCGGCGGATCTGCGCCAGTTACGGCCTCGGGCCGATCGTACAGGCTAACAAAAACACACTCAGCTCCGTGGCGCCTCCGGTACGGAAGTAACGCAGAGCGCTGGGCTATGTAGTTCGTCGTACTTTTCAGCTGATGTAATGATTCACTGCCACGCCATTGGTGCGGAGGCAGCCGAGCTGCACGATGCATTCACTGTCTCACGGGCGGATCGCGGTGCCATATAACGGGCGGGACAAGTCATGTGAGGTTCTGGCTTGATCGCGTGAAAATGCGCCTATAGCTTCATACGAAGCTTTTCTGAGGTGGTGAATGACGCGGGCGCAGATCTTAAGGAGAGCAATTGAGATGCCGCGCTTGCGGCCGAGCAAAGTCGTTCGGCTCACGCTCATCACATGTGGGACTTTGCTGCGACTCGATGTCCGCGCGGGGTTTCGAGGCATACATGGCATAAGCTACTGCGGTGGCTTCATGCAGCCGGCTGCCGACAATGGTTGCCACGAGAATTGTTGCGAATAATTCACTGGTGCATCAGTTCGC
Organism: Metapseudomonas cellulosilytica; assembly: GCF_049334135.1. Classification (NCBI taxonomy): domain Bacteria; kingdom Pseudomonadati; phylum Pseudomonadota; class Gammaproteobacteria; order Pseudomonadales; family Pseudomonadaceae; genus Metapseudomonas; species Metapseudomonas cellulosilytica. The sequence continues at coordinate 26,307 of NZ_JBHZGN010000031.1, forward strand.
TTGACCACACTCAATCAGCGACGGAAGGCATGAGCTGCCTGTTTCTTCAGGGGCCTACCTTAGATATTTGCCACCTAGAGCATGGCGCCTCGACAGGGTGGGGAATCCTGCTGGCAATCGTCATTTTCTTTATAGGCGTACAGTGCGCTCCGCCGCAAAATCGACTCACACCTTGGAGAGTTGAGCGTCGTGAAAATACAAGAACTCCCTGCTGACGATAATGGCTGCGGCTGGTTTCACCTCAGCAAGAAACGCCCCGTCCGTCCCGCCCACTCCGGCCATACTCGTGCCCGCTGGGCCGTTGTGGGGGCTGGCCTCACTGGCCTTGCGGCCGCGAGACAGCTCGCCCTGAATTTCCCTGATGACGAAGTTGCGTTGGTCGAAGCTCAGGTGGTGGGCTACGGCGCTTCGGGTAGGAACTCCGGATTCGCCATCGACTTGCCGCATGATATCGGCGCGCCCGATTACATCGGTGATCCGGCAACAGCTCGCATGAACCTGAAGCTCAACCTCGCCGCGCAAGCAATCATCAAACGACTGGTTTCCCAGCACGGGATCGATTGCCAACTGAGTCCGATTGGGAAGTATCAAGCGGCGATTGAGGACAAGGGACTGCGTGTGCTGGAAGCCTACAAGAGCGGCCTGGATAAGCTCGGGCAGGCATATGAAATCATCGAAGGCAACGACTTGCCTGATCATTTCGGTACATCGTTCTATCGCCGTGCCTTGTTCACCCCAGGCACAATCCTGCTGCAACCTGCAGCCCTCGTGAAGGGGTTGGCGGATAGCCTGCCAAGCAATGTTTCGCTGTTCGAAGAAACTCCCATCACCGAAGTCGAGTACGGCAACCCGATTGTCCTGAAGCACGCTAAGGGCAGCATCACTGTCGACAAGCTTGTGCTCGCAAACAACGCCTTCGCTTCAAATTTCGGCTTCCTCAAGGGGCGTCTGCTGCCTGTCTTCACTTATGCCAGCATGACCCGTCAGTTGACCGAAGAAGAGCAGTTCCGTCTGGGCGGCAAGCGTGCCTGGGGCATTATCCCTGCGGATCCTTTCGGAAGCACCCTGCGACGTACGCCCGATCAGCGCTTGTTGGTGCGCAATAGCTTCAGCTTTAACCCCAACGGCAAGACCACCAATAAGCTCCTGCGCAGAGTCGCCGCGACTCACCGCCAGTCCTTTGAGCGACGTTTCCCCATGCTTGCCAGCGTAGGGTTCGAATACACCTGGGGCGGGGCGATGTGCTTGTCGCGCAACCATACTTCGCACTTTGGGGAGCTGGCAAAGAACGTCTACGGCGCACTTTGCTGCAATGGGCTCGGTATTACCCGTGGAACCATCACAGGATCCCTGCTTGCTGACTGGCTGGCCGGCGACAGAAATGAACTCATCGATTTCCTTCTCTCTTCGAGAGGCCCCAACCAGAACCCGCCGGAACCGTTCCTTTCAGTTGGTGTAAACGCCAATTTGAGATGGGGACAGTATCGGGCAGGTCTGGAAAGCTAACGCAACCCCAAAAACATCAGGTGGTGCTGGAGTTAGAGGGCGGACGACCTGGCCCCAGGTTCTGCTGTCGTCGGTTTCTTGTCGCCCATTCAGTGCCGAAAACGCCTCGCATACTGGGCCGTATCCGCGTTCAACGGGAGGGCTTCGGGGCCCTCCAACTTCGCAGCATTTGCACTATCAGGAAGGGGGCTTTGCAACGAACCTTCCTTGGTAATTCGTAGGACACACAGCATGATTTCCCGCCTCTCTGCCCGACATCAGCTTGCCAAGGAATACTGCACATTCCTGGATCAGTTGCGTACTGCTGGCTTTCGGGGGGAGATAACCCCTGACTATGCAACGCGCACGGTTCTCTCCACCGACAACTCCATCTACCAGCGCCTGCCGCAAGCCGCGGTGTTTCCACTGGACACGGTCGATGTCGAGTGTCTGGCGGAGCTAGTTGCGCAACCTGAGTACCGCGGAATCGTCCTTACACCACGAGGAGGCGGAACCGGTACCAACGGACAATCGCTAACCGAAGGCATTATCGTCGACCTGTCTAGGCATCTGACGAAGATCCTTGAGATCAACGTGGAGGAGCGTTGGGCCCGGGTGCAAGGCGGTGTGGTAAAGGATCAACTCAATGCCGCGCTGCGTCCTCATGGGCTGTTTTTTGCGCCGGAACTTTCCACGTCCAACCGCGCCACTATCGGCGGCATGATTAATACGGATGCAAGCGGGCAGGGTAGTTGCACCTATGGTAAGACCAGGGATCATGTGCTCGAGCTGCAGACCGTGCTGTTGGGGGGAGAGGTGCTGCGCAGCCAGGTAATGGAGGAGCGCGAGTTGGAGTCGATTATGCTCCGCTCGGATCGGCGTGCTGCAGTTCATCGCTGCGCACGCGATATCGCCGACTCCCAGGCAGATCTGATCAAGGCTCGCTTTCCGAAACTGAACCGCTGCCTCACCGGCTATGACCTGGCCCATCTGCGTGAGACCGATGGGCGTTTTAACCTCAATAGTGTGTTGTGCGGTTCGGAGGGCACGTTAGGCTTCATCGTGGAGGCGAAGCTGAATCTGCTGCCCATTCCCAAGCATACGGTGCTGGTGAACGTACGCTACGCCAGCTTCATGGCCGCACTCCGGGATGCCAAAGCTTTGATGGAGCTGAAACCCCTTTCTATTGAAACGGTGGATTCAAAGGTGCTCCTGCTGGCCATGAAAGACATCGTCTGGCATGGCGTATCGGAATACTTCCCCGAGAACCCGGATACCCCGACCCTGGGCATTAACCTCATTGAGTTTTGCGGAGACGATTGGGCGGAGCTTGAACAGCGCGTGCACGACTTCGTCGAGCACTTGAAGTCCGATCCTGATGCTCAACGTTTGGGGCATACCCTTGCCATCGGCGAAGAGGCAGTAAAGCGTGTCTACGTCATGCGCAAACGCGCGGTCGGACTGTTGGGAAATGTCGAGGGGCAGGCAAGGCCGCAGCCATTTGTTGAAGACACAGCAGTGCCTCCGGAGAATCTGGCAGACTTCATCTCAGAGTTCCGTTCCCTGCTAGACGGGCTGAATCTGCAGTATGGGATGTTCGGCCATGTAGACGCAGGGGTGCTGCACGTCAGGCCCCTGTTGGATATGAAGGATCCGTTACAGGCTTCGTTGATCCGACCGGTATCCGATGCTGTCGCGGACCTGACCCTCAAGTACGGCGGTCTGCTCTGGGGAGAGCATGGGAAGGGACTCCGCTCAGAGTACGCGCCGACATACTTCGGGGAGCTTTACCCAGCGCTTCAATCCCTTAAAGCAGTGTTCGACCCTCACAACCAACTGAACCCAGGGAAGATCGCAACCCCTGCAAGCGTTCCCGCTGCGCGGCTGACCGGTGTGGACGAGGTAGTGCTGCGCGGTGAGCTGGACAGGAAAATCGACGAGCGCATCTGGCAAAGCTACGACACGGCGGTTCAGTGCAACGGCAATGGTGCGTGCTACAACTTCGATCCCAATGACGCCATGTGCCCGTCTTGGAAGGCAACACGCGATCGCACCCAGTCGCCAAAAGGCCGTGCATCACTGGTTCGCGAATGGCTGAGGCTCCAGGGGGAAGAGGGCGTGGATGTGCTCGCGGAGAGCACCAAAATACGTGAGCGTTTCAATCTTCTTGGGCCGCTGCGTCGACTCAGGAATACCCTGGGCAAGCAATGGGGCGAGGATGATTTTTCCCATGAGGTCTATGACGCCATGGCCGGGTGCCTTGCCTGCAAGTCTTGCGCGGGCCAATGCCCGGTCAAGGTCAACGTCCCTGAGTTTCGCTCGCGCTTCCTCGAGCTGTACCACGGACGCTACCTTCGCCCATTGAAGGATTACCTGATCGGCTCACTGGAGTTCAGCATTCCCTTTCTGGCCCGATTCCCCAGGCTGTACAACAGTTTGATCGAGTTCGCGCCAGTACGTTTCTGCCTGGAACGATATGCCGGAATGGTCGACAGTCCGACTCTCAGCTACGTGAATTTCCGCGCAGCTTGCAAGCAGTGGGGCGTCAAACTCGCTAGCCCCGACGCACTTGCCAAACTGACGGTTGAGGAACGCAAGCGGAGCGTGGTCTTCGTCCAGGACGCGTTTACACGCTACTTCGAAACGGGCGTGGCGATTGACTGGATCGAGCTAGTTACGCGGCTAGGCTTCCAGGTTTATCTGGCGCCGTTCGCGCCCAATGGTAAGCCGCTGCATGTTCAAGGTTTCCTCGGCGCTTTCGAAAAGGCAGCACGGAGAAATGGAAGAATGCTGGCGGCGCTGACCAAATCCGATGTGCCGCTGGTGGGCCTGGATCCTGCCATGACACTGGTCTATCGGCAGGAATATGCAAAGGTCATGGGGGCCGACGCTGCGCCGAATGTTGCATTGATCCAGGAATGGCTGCTCAGTGTGCTACCTCAGGCGCCAAAACCTGAAGGCGTGGCAGTGCAATCCTATCAATTGCTTGTGCACTGCACAGAGAAGACCAATGCACCTGCCAGCGTGGGGCAGTGGCAACAGGTCTTCGAGCGTCTAGGGCTCAAGCTTTCCGTTCTTGCCAGCGGCTGCTGCGGCATGTCCGGAACCTACGGCCATGAGACTCGCAACCTACAGACCTCCAAAGCGATCTATGCACAGTCGTGGGGACCCTTGGTCGACGCCGACAACGGCAGTGGTCGGCTATTGGCCGACGGCTACTCCTGCCGCAGCCAGGTGAAGCGAATGGAGGGTCGTCCCTTGCCCCATCCCTTGCAAGCACTACTTGGGCACCTGCGAGAAGTGCAAGCGGCATAAGGACTCGGATCACGATGACGGCCAATGCGCCGTTATCGTGGTTCAACACACGAGGATGGCGAATACGCCTTGCGCTGTTGGTCATTCCGGTGACCTGCTTGAGCGGCAGCCATTTGTTCGCCGGGCACTGGTACTGGTCGTTTTCTGCGTCGTAAGTAAAGGTCGTGACCGTGAGGAACGCTGTATGCCTGATGAGACGCTTCACCTGCCTCTGATTCACAGCGTGCTGGAGCGCGAGAAGGACACCCCCGGTGCCCTGCTGCCGATCCTCCACGCCATCCAGGAGGGCGCTGGGTACATACCCGACGTCGCCATCCCCGAGATCGCCCACGCCCTCAACCTCAGCCTGGCCGAGGTGCGCGGGGTGATCAGCTTCTACCACGACTTCCGCACCACGCCACCGGCGCGCCATACCCTGCGCCTGTGCCGCGCCGAGTCCTGCCAGAGCATGGGCGCAGAGGGCCTGGCCGCGCAGCTGCGCGAGCAGCTGGAACTGGACGACCACGGCACCAGTGCCGACGGGCGCATCAGCCTGCGGCCGGTCTACTGCCTGGGCGCCTGCGCCTGTTCGCCGGCCCTTGAACTGGATGGTCGCGTGCACGCCCGGCTTACCCCCGAGCGCCTGCGCTCCCTGGTGAACGGTTGCCTGGAGGACGGCTCATGCTGAGGCTGTGCATCCCCTGTGATTCCGTCGCCCGCGCTGTCGGGGCCGACGAAGTGGCGGCTGCGTTCGCCCATGAGGCCGACAAGCGCAACCTGCCGCTGGAAATCCAACGAACCAGCTCCCGAGGCCTGTATTGGCTGGAGCCGCTGCTGGAACTGGACAGCGCCAATGGGCGCCAGGGCTTCGGCCCGGTTGCACCGCAAGACGTGCCGTCGCTACTTGACGCGTTGCAAGGCGATGCCAGTGCCCATCCGCTGGCCCTGGGGCCGGTGGAGGAAATCCCCTACCTGAAGAGCCAGCAACGCTTGCTCTTCGCCCGTGCCGGCATCACCCGGCCGCTGTCGCTGGACGATTACCGCGCCCACGGCGGCTTCGAGGGACTGACCCGCGCGATCGGCCAGAAGGGCGAAGACATCGTCGCCGCCGTGCTGGATTCCGGCCTGCGTGGCCGGGGCGGCGCGGCCTTCCCGGCCGGCATCAAGTGGCGAACCGTGCGCGACGCCAAGGCCGAGCAGAAGTACGTGGTCTGCAACGCCGACGAGGGCGACTCTGGCACCTTCGCCGACCGTATGCTGATGGAAGGCGATCCCTTCCTGCTGATCGAAGGCATGGCCATCGCCGGCCTCGCTGTCGGCGCCACCAAGGGCTACATCTACGTCCGCTCCGAATACCCACAGGCTGTGGACAACTTGAACGCCGCGCTGGCCGTCGCCCGTGAGGCCGGCTTCCTCGGCGCCAACGTCGGCGGTAGCGGCCTGGCATTCGACCTAGAAGTGCGCGTCGGTGCTGGTGCCTACATTTGCGGTGAAGAAACCGCCCTGCTGGATTCGCTCGAGGGCAAGCGCGGCACTGTGCGTGCCAAGCCGCCGCTGCCAGCGCTGCAAGGCCTGTTCGGCCAGCCGACCCTGGTGCACAACGTGCTGACCCTGGCGTCAGTGCCGGCGATCCTGGCCCGTGGCGCGCAGTTCTATCGCGATTTCGGCATGGGCCGCTCGCTGGGCACCATGCCCTTCCAGCTCGCCGGCAACATTCGCCACGGCGGACTGGTGGAGCGCGCCTTCGGCCTGACCCTGCGCGAGCTGGTGGAAGGCTACGGAGGAGGCACCGCCAGTGGCCGTCCGCTCAAGGCCGCGCAGGTGGGCGGCCCGCTGGGCGCCTGGGTGCCGCCGTCGCAATTCGATACGCCGCTGGACTACGAGGCCTTCGCCGCCATGGGCGCGATGCTCGGCCACGGTGGCGTGGTGGTCGCTGATGACTCCCTCGACATGGCCCACATGGCCCGCTTCGCCCTGCAATTCTGCGCCGAGGAATCCTGCGGCAAGTGCACGCCGTGCCGCATCGGCTCCACCCGTGGGGTGGAAGTCGTGGACCGCCTTCTGGCGGCGACCGACGCCAAGGCGCGGGGCGAGCAGGTGATCCTGCTCAAGGACCTCTGCGACACCCTGACCTACGGCTCGCTCTGCGCCCTGGGCGGCATGACCGCCTACCCGGTGACCAGCGCTCTCAAGCATTTCCCCGCCGACTTCGGTCTGGAGACCTCGGAGGCCGACCAATGATCAACATCTTCGACCCCGCCAGTGACATCGACCTCGGCACCCCCGCCCGCGAAAGCGAGGTGCAGGTCAGCCTGACCATCGACGGTCGCGAGATCAGCGTGCCGGCTGGCACGTCCGTCATGCGCGCCGCCGCGCTGCTCGGCACCACCATTCCCAAACTGTGCGCCACCGACAGCCTGGAAGCCTTCGGCTCCTGCCGCATGTGCCTGGTGGAGATCGATGGCATGCGCGGCTACCCAGCCTCCTGCACGACGCCAGTGAGCGAGGGGATGGTGGTCCACACCCAGACGCCCAAGCTCGCCACGTTGCGCCGCAACGTCATGGAGCTGTACATCTCCGACCACCCGCTGGACTGCCTGACCTGCTCGGCCAACGGCAACTGCGAGCTGCAGACCGTGGCCGGCCAGGTGGGCCTGCGCGAGGTGCGCTACGGCTATGAAGGCGCCAACCACCTGGACGAACAGAAAGACGTCTCCAACCCCTATTTCGACTACGACCCGAGCAAGTGCATCGTCTGCAACCGCTGCGTGCGCGCCTGCGAGGAAACCCAGGGCACCTTCGCCCTGACCATCAGCGGCCGTGGCTTCGAGTCGCGGGTGAGCGCGGCGGGCGGCGAGAACTTCCTCGAATCCGAATGCGTCTCCTGCGGGGCCTGCGTACAGGCCTGCCCGACCGCCACCCTGATGGAAAAGAGCGTGGTCGAGCTGGGCCAGCCGGAGCGCAGCGTCATCACCACCTGTGCCTATTGCGGCGTGGGTTGCTCCTTCCGTGCCGAGATGAAGGGCGACCAGTTGGTGCGCATGGTCCCGGACAAGAACGGTCAGGCCAACCACGGCCATTCCTGCGTGAAAGGCCGTTTCGCCTTCGGCTACGCCACCCACCCGGATCGCATCACCAAGCCGATGATCCGCAAGCACATCGAGGCCCCCTGGCAGGAAGTCAGCTGGGACGAGGCGGTGACCTACGCGGCCAGCGAATTCCGTCGCATCCAGCTCAAGTACGGGCGCGACTCCATCGGCGGCATCACCTCCAGCCGTTGTACCAACGAAGAAACCTACCTGGTGCAGAAGCTGGTACGTGCCGGCTTCGGCAACAACAACGTCGACACCTGCGCGCGGGTCTGCCATTCGCCCACCGGCTACGGTCTCAAGCAGACCCTGGGCGAGTCGGCTGGCACCCAGAGCTTCGACTCGGTGATGCAGGCCGACGTGGTGCTGGTGATCGGCGCCAACCCCACCGACGCCCACCCGGTGTTCGGCTCCCAGCTCAAGCGCCGTCTGCGCGAGGGTGCGCGGCTGATCGTCATCGACCCGCGCCGTATCGACCTGGTGGATTCGCCCCACGCCCGCGCCGAGCTGCACCTGGCGCTGCGTCCGGGCACCAACGTGGCCATGCTCAACGCCCTGGCCCACGTGATCGTCAGCGAGGGCCTGGTCAACCAGAGCTTCGTCGACGCCCGTTGCGAGGCGGCGGACTTCGCCCGCTGGCGCGACTTCGTCAGCCTGCCGGAAAACTCGCCCGAGGCCATGGGGCCGATCTGCGGCGTACCCGCCGAACAGATCCACGCCGCTGCGCGCCTCTATGCCACCGGCGGCAACGCGGCCATCTACTACGGCCTCGGTGTGACCGAACACAGCCAGGGCAGTACCGCGGTGATGGGCATCGCCAACCTCGCCATGGCCACCGGCAACATCGGCCGCGAAGGCGTCGGCGTGAACCCGCTGCGCGGGCAGAACAACGTCCAGGGCTCCTGCGACATGGGCTCCTTCCCCCATGAGCTGCCCGGCTACCGCCATGTCTCCAACGACGCGGTGCGCCACCAGTTCGAACAGGCCTGGGGCGTGACCCTGCAGCCCGACCCGGGCCTGCGCATTCCCAACATGTTCGAAGCGGCGCTGGCCGGCAGCTTCAAGGCGCTCTACTGCCAGGGCGAGGACATCGCCCAGAGCGACCCCAACACCCAGCACGTCACCGCAGCCCTGGCGGCCATGGAGTGCGTGGTGGTGCAGGACATCTTCCTCAACGAGACCGCCAAGTTCGCCCACGTCTTCCTGCCGGGCAGCTCCTTCCTGGAGAAGGACGGTACCTTCACCAATGCCGAGCGGCGCATCTCCCGCGTGCGCAAGGTGATGGACCCGCTGGGCGGCAAGGCCGACTGGGAAGCCACCGTGGCCCTGGCCAACGCCCTGGGCTATCGCATGGACTACAAGCATCCGTCCGAGATCATGGACGAGATCGCGCGCCTGACCCCGACCTTCACCCGCGTCAGCTATGCCGAGCTGGACCGTCACGGCAGCCTGCAATGGCCCTGCAACGACGCCGCGCCGGACGGCACCCCGACCATGCACATCGAAGAGTTCGTGCGCGGCAAGGGGCGTTTCATGCTCACCGGCTACGTGCCCACCGACGAGAAGGTCAACAGCCGCTATCCGCTGCTGCTGACCACCGGGCGCATCCTCAGCCAGTACAACGTCGGCGCCCAGACCCGGCGCACCGACAACGTCGCCTGGCACGAGGAGGACCGCCTGGAGATCCACCCGACCGACGCCGAGAGCCGTGGCATCGCCGAAGGCGACTGGGTGGGCGTGGGCAGCCGCGCCGGACAGACGGTGCTGCGCGCCAAGGTCAGCGAGCGGGTGGCGCCCGGGGTGGTCTACACCACCTTCCACTTCCCTGAGTCGGGGGCCAACGTGATCACCACCGACAATTCCGACTGGGCCACCAACTGCCCGGAATACAAGGTGACGGCGGTGGAGGTTGCGCGGGTCTACCAGCCCTCCGAATGGCAGAAACGCTACCAGGAGTTCAGTGACGAACAGCGGCGCCTGCTCAAGGAACGCCGCAGGACCGAGAGAGCCGAGGTACGCCGATGAGCACCGACAACCTGATCAAGATGGCCAACCAGATCGCCCAGTTCTTCGCCTCCGAACCGGACCGGGAGCAGGCTATACGCGGCGTCAGCCAGCACCTGCAGAGCTACTGGACCCCGGCCATGCGCATCGAGCTGATGGCCTTTCAGGTGGAACACCGCGGCGCGGCCTTGCACCCCTTGGTGCAGGAGGCGCTGGTTGAGCAGGGGATCTGTTCGAGGCGGTAGAGCGGAAGGATCGAGGAACTTGCTGAACAGTACCCACGTTATCAGACCGGGAGCGACCAGGCCGCTGTCGATCACCGCTAGCGGCACCCGCACGGCGGTGATGCTTGCGCACCGGCGGCAGCCGTAGCTGTCTCGCGGAACAGATCCCACTGCGCCGGCAGAAGGGCTTCGGTTTTTACGTTTGTTTAATATTGGAGGAAATTATGAAGGGTTACTGGATCATTCTAGGTGCTGATGTCACTGACCCGCAGGCCCAGCAAGAATACGCTCGGTTGTGGGCTCCGATTGGCGAAAGATATGGCGCCGTCCTGAAAGTGCTGGACGCCGAGGCTTTAAAAGAGGCCCGCGATAGTAGAAGGGTACTCGCCGTGGAGTTTGCGTCTTATGCGCAAGCCAAGGCTTGCTACGAAGATCCAGCCTATACGGAGGCCAAGGCATTCGCGCTGCGCGCGGCAAACCGTCAACTGATCATCATAGAAGGGGTGCTTGCATAGCGCTGCAGCTGCTCTTATGCAGCTTTCCGTAGGCGGTTCCTGCTTCGTCGCCTTGCGATAGCTCAGCATCCGGTCATGCAGCATTTGATGATCGGAGTTGCCTTCTCTTACGTATTAACGTTGGAGCCTGGCCATCTCGGTGTTAATCGCTTTCGCTTGAAAACTCGCGGGCACGACAGCCCACGATGCTGGAACTCGGATGGACTCCCACGCCCATCGAGGCAGTGCAGAAAGTCAGCCACGACGAGCATCCTTGCTCGTCTTACGCATGCTGTCAGGAGGAGGGCGGACCTTAATGTCCGGTGTTGAGGAGCTTCTCGACGTCATGGCGACGCTTACGGAACGAGCTGGGGGTCTCGCCGAACTGTTTGCGGAACCAAAGGATGAAATGCGATGCATCCGAGAAACCAGTAGCGTACGCAATTTGGGTGACGTGCTGGCTGGTGTTCATCAACAATTTCTTCGCATGATCCAGGCGAAGCTTGCGCCAATACTGCGCAGGCGACTCATTGGTATTGGACATGAATGCGCGATGCAGCTGGCGTTCGTTGGTGCCAATGCTTTCTGCAACCTCCCGCAAAGAGCTGGGTGCATCCATGTGTGTGCACATATAGGCGATCGCGCGTTCGACCATATCATTCTTGTAGATGTGCAGCTCAGTCACGCGGGATTTTTCGTTAGGCGCCTGACGTTGGATTTCTTCATCGTCTACGAGCAAGTACTCGAGGCCTTTTTGCGCGCGAATCGCTCCGCAGTGACGACTGATCAGGTTCGCTGCGAGATCGATTGCTGTACCACCAGGGCAGGTAATGATGCCATCGTCGTCGACGTAACTCTTGTCCACCAGCACCTCAGCGCTCGGGTAGCGCTGCTTGAACTCGTCGCGGATGGTGAAGTGCACCGCACAGCGGCGTCCATCGAGCAAGCCGGCCTTTCCGAGGACAAAAGAGCCGGAGCAAAGCGCAATGATCGGAGTCTTCGCGGCATGAAGCTCGCGAAGGAGGTCGAGCAACCACTCCGGTGGATCGCGAGTCTCGTCAAGCAGTCCTCCGGCCAGCACTACATAGTCGTATTGCCCGATGACGCCCAAAGGCTTGGTCGGGGATACCGGCATTCCACAACTGGCCGTGACCGGTTGATCATTACAGGTCATCCAGTCCCATTTGCAGAAAATCTGCTGGCTGCGGAATGACTTATCGGCGGCGAAGCGGAGGGAGTCCACCAAACCGGCGACCGGGACAAGGGTGAAATGATTCATCAGGATGAACCCGACGCGAAGATCGGGTTTCACAGGGATTTCCAATCCCTCATCGGCCGGTGTTTCGTATGCGCTTGAAGTCTTCATTATTGTTGTCCTCGCGTCCTCGTGTTTCGGTGGGCGACGATGAGGGCTGGACCCGAACCGGCGCTACAGTGCGCATGTGAACGCCACATGACAGACTTTCCACATGCCCAGATTAGGCCGACTCCTCTGTCTTAAATATAACACCGGACACAGCCTTTATAAGGTTTAGGACAGGTAGTGCCCGGATTTCGGACAGCTGGCGTTTCCCAAGGAAAAATCGCGGATTTCTCCAGGCGATTGCACTGGAATTCCCTCATATGATCGGGCAAAAAGGCGTGCCGCGGCTGGGTAGCGGACTGCAAGCAGATGGTGGAAATGACCGTGACAAGCACAAGCAACAAGGGTTACCGCAGGCTGATCCCATCCCTGACAGCGCTGGTGGAGTTCGAGGCCGTTGCCAGGCTGAGCAGCTTCACGCTTGCAGCGAAGGAATTGGGAGTGACCCAGGCCGCTGTCAGCAAACAGGTGAGACTTCTGGAGGATACATTGGGCGTGAAGCTGTTCCACAGGCTCCACCGCTCAATAAAGCTCACTGTCGAAGGCGAGTCCCTCTTTTCGGTCGTAGCGGAATCCATGCAAAAGATAGCAGGGGTCTTCGAAAAGCTCTCCAGCGGAACGTCCGAACAGGAACTGGTACTTACGACGACAGCCGCGGTCTCCCAACTCCGAATATTGCCTAGATTGGCTGGGCTCAAGATGGTCCAGCCAGATCTAAAGTTACGCCTTACCACTCAGATGTTCACCGCAGATCTGCGTCACCATGATATTGACCTTGCCGTGCGTTATGGAGACGGAACCTGGAATGATGGAACTTCAATTTTCTTGTTCGACGAGGAAATATTCCCTGTCTGTTCGCCATCTTGGCTGGCTAACAATGAAATGCCGCAAGCCCTTGAGGAGCTCTCCTATAGCGAGCTCATTGACTATGACGCAACATCTGAAGGTTGGATGACCTGGGACTCATGGTTCAAGGAGCTTGGATTCAAACCGACCCGCTTGAAGTACGCGCTACGTTGCAGTCTCTATACCGATGCCCTGCAGGCGGCTCGACACGGACAGGGCGTGGCGCTCGGCTGGCGGCGTCTGATTGAGCCTCAACTGGAATCCGGCGAGCTTGTTCGCTTGACCAATTTTTCCCTAAAAGCCAAGGACTCATATTACGTTGTGCTACCCAGCGGCCGACTACTCACCCCAACAATCAGCAACTTGATCGACTGGCTACGGGGCGGCTCAGCCACCCCAGGGGGCAAAGTTTGAGAGTTGCAACCTCTTCGTACCGATGGCAGAGGCGGTCAGCTGCTTCCGGGTCTGCTAGCGAATGGAGCGGGAGGACTTTACCCGCGGTCCTCCCAGCTACATGGAGGTGGTGAAGCGGATGCTATTGGGTGCGGGCCATGGCCAGGAAAGCTTCGGCATTGGTGCTGTCGACGTACGGCACAACGGCTGCATTCGGCAGCGAGAAGTCGATAACGGCAAGCGTCTGTTCCGTTGCAGCCGCCCGATCTCCGATCTGGTGATCGATCCCTAGCTCCAGTCCGACACAGCCGTTTGCAAACGGTTGGCGTCTCATGACGCTTCAAGCTCACCGTCGCCCAAACCCGGCCCAAGCCTTTCTCGCCCCATCCCGTGCTCGCATCGAGCATCGAAATTTCTTACCTGACATGCCGTTAGCCTCTCCTGTCCAGGTTGGAGAGAGGAGTGCACTTGTCTTGGGGCGCGAGTTAGTACGTCCGGCATAAGGCTTCTAGCAATTGTCCTTAACCTGATAGTGACCACCAGGCCAACTGGGCACCATTGTCACGAACCATTCACTTTCACTTTGGGTGAACAAGACATGTACCGTGGCTTCTGGTATGCACAAGCTCTCGACCTCGACTCTCATCTCGCGCCTTCGCTCGAGGGCAACGAACACGCAGACGTATGCATCGTCGGTGGTGGGTACCTCGGGCTGTGGTCGGCTATCCGACTCAAACAAGCCCATCCCGAATGGCGAATTGTAATCGTCGAGCGTGATCGGTGCGGTTCCGGCGCCAGTGGACGCAATGGTGGGATTGCCACCAACTGGTGGGCCAAGTACCTGTCCGTGATGAGCATCTGCGGAGAGAAAGAAGCGCGCAGAATCTGTGAGGCAGCTGAGTCGGCGATCGACGAGATCGGCAGCTTTTGCCGCGAACATCAGATCGATGCGCAGTACCGCAAGGATGGCTGGTTGTGGACCGCGAGCAACCAGCGCCAGGTGGACTCCTGGAAAGTCCTCACTGACAACCTGGAACGTCACGGTGTGAATCCCTTCCAGCAGCTCACTCGCGAGCAGGTGCGCCAACGTACCGGCTCCCCACGGATGATGGGCGGCATCTTCGACCCTAACGCAGCTACCGTTCAACCGGCCATGCTGGCACGCGGCCTGCGCCGGGTTGCCCTCAAACTGGGTGTCGTGATCTATGAAAAATCGCCGCTGACCCATTTGGAGCGCTCTGAACGTCCGATCGTGCATACGGCCCGTGGCCAAATTCAGGCCAAGAAGGTCGTCGTGGCCATGAACGCCTGGGGTGCGCAGTTCCCCGAATTGCGCCGCATGATCGCGATCATGTCCAGTGACATGGTGGCGACTGCTCCCGTCAAGAACCGCTTGGACCAGATTGGCTTCAGCGGTGGCGAATGCATCACCGATTCACGCACCGTGCTGAACTATTACCGCAATACGCCGGATGGTCGGATTGTTTTTGGCAAGCCTCTGGGTCAATTCGGTTTCGCCGGCCAAATCGGCGATCTGTACGAGCGGCCGTCTCCCGCTGCCGAAAAGGTCGCCGCTGAAATGTACCGGTTCTATCCCCAGTTGGCTGACGTGCCGGTGGTTAGCAACTGGACCGGCCCGATCGACCGCGCAATGAAAGGTCTTCCGAACTTTGGTCAATTGGGTGGCCACCCGAACATCGTCTTTGGCATCGGCTTCTCCGGGAATGGTGTCGCCACCACCGTGTTTGCCAGCCGCATCATCAAGTCGCTGGTAGAAGAAGCCAACGATGAGTGGGCCAACTGTGGTCTCGTGAATCAGAAGATGAAACTGTTCCCGCCGGAGCCGTTCCGCTTCATCGGCGCTCACCTTGTTCGCGATGCCCTGGTTCGCAAAGAGTCTCTGGAGGATGCAGATCAGGATGCCAGCTTCGTCACTAGTCAGCTTGCCGCACTGGCGCCGGCTGGCTACGTCCCCGCGCAGAAGAAGTAGGAAATCACTAGATGAAGCATCGCGTCGTATTTCTCGATCACGAAGGCATTGGACCGAATGTCGTCATGCCAACGCTGCCCTTCAGGCACGATTGGGTTAGCTACCCTTATACCCAGCCGGAGGAAGTGGTGGAGCATCTGCAGGGGGCCACGATCGCCCTGACTTGTAGCGTTCCGTTGCGCAAGGAGCAACTGGCCCGATTGCCCGACCTGCAGATGATTTCACTGGCGCTGACGGGTACCGACATCGTCGACCTGGACTATTGCCGCGAACACGGCATCAAGGTCACCAACGTCCCAGGCTACGCGACCAATACTGTAGCCGAGCATTCCGTGGCCATGATGTTCGAGCTGTTCCGCAAGGTGTCCAGTTACGACCGTCTGATGCAACAGGTGCAAAGCGGCAGTCAGGTACCGAAGAACATCTACTTCGACTACCCCATTCGCGACCTTCGCGGCCGGGTCCTTGGCATCGTCGGTAACGGGCCTATCGCCAAGCGAGTCGCCGAGCTGGGCACAGGCATTGGCATGAACGTGATCATTCACGATCGCGGTGGGCGCTATGAAGGAACGGACTACGTTCCTTTAGACCTGCTGCTGCAGCGCAGCGACGTACTGATGATCAACTGCCCCCTGACCGAAGAGACTCGTGACTTGGTGGGCGCGAACGAACTGGCGCAAATGAAACATAGCGCCGTAATCGTGAACACCGGACGAGGGGGAGTAGTCAACGAGTCTGCTTTGATCGATGCCGTCAAGAGTGGACGAATCGGAGGTGCTGCTCTGGATGTGTTAGTAAACGAGCCAGCCAACCCCGATGACCCAATTTTCCAGCTCGTCGGTCAACACAATTTCATCCTCAATCCCCATGTTGCCTGGAGCAGTCAAGACGCAATGCAAGGCCTGATTGATCAGTCCGTTGGGAACATAGCGCAGTTCGTTCGCTCAACCAGTTCCGAAGTCCTGAACGTTGGGGGGGCACGATGAGCGTGGGCATCAAAAGCAGTTTCGTAAACGGTCAATTTGTCGAGGTCCGAGGTGACGAGCAAATCCTGGAGAACAGGAATCCCTCGAATCCGAGCGAAGTTGTCGATCGTTTTGCTCGTGCCGACGCGGCACTCGCTAGTTTGGCGGTAGAGGCAGCGCACGAGGCAGCCGTTGAGTGGGCCGTCAGTAACCCGCAATTTCGAGCTGATGTGCTGGATCGCATTGGCACCGAGATCTTGGAGCGCCGTGAAGAGCTAGCCAGATTGCTGGCTCGGGAAGAGGGCAAGGTGGTGCGCGAAGCACTCGGTGAGGTAGACCGAGCCGGCCGCTCGTTCAAGTTCTATGCGCAAGAAGCGCTTCGAACCGCGGGCGAGAAAATCGACTCGGTGCGCCCCGGCGTCGGCATCGATATCACCCGTCAGCCTGTTGGCGTGGTGGGGATCATCAGCCCTTGGAACTTCCCTATTGCTATCCCTGCCTGGAAGATCGCTCCGGCCCTGTGCTTCGGAAATTGTGTGGTCTTCAAACCAGCTGAACTTGTGCCGTCCTCTGCCTGGGCGCTGGCCGATATCATCTCCCGCTCGGGACTGCCCGCCGGTGTATTCAACATGTTGATCGGTCCTGGTCGCAGTGTCGGTGATACGGTTATGCGGCACCCGCTGGTCCAGGCCATCAGCTTCACCGGTTCTGAGCAGACTGGCCGCCAGATCGCCGCCATTGCGGTCGAGCGGATGGCCAAGGTGCAGCTGGAAATGGGTGGAAAGAATCCACTTATCGTTCTGGATGATGCAGACATTGAAGTGGCACTCGACGTAGCGATCCAGGGCTCGTTCTTTTCGACGGGCCAGCGCTGCACCGCCAGCTCGAGGCTGATTGTCACCGAAGGCATCTATCCCGAGTTTGTGGCACGACTGGTTGAGCGCACCCGAGCGCTGAAAGTGGGCGACGCCCTTGATCCGAAGACGGACATCGGCCCGGTAGTGGATGCGAAGCAACTGGAAGTTGACCTGGACTTCATTCAATCAGGTCTGGCTGAAGGTGCCACCTTGGTCTGCGGCGGTGAGGTCATCGTCCGCGAAGGGGGGTACTTCCTTGAACCGGCACTGTTCCTCGATGTGAAACCGACCATGCGCATCTATCGGGAAGAGATCTTCGGGCCGGTACTCAGTGTCCTCAAAGTACGAAACTACGAAGAGGCCTTTGCAGCCGCTGAGGACACCCAGTTTGGACTCTCAGCAGGGATCGTGACCACTTCACTCAAGCACGCCGAACACTTCAAACGGAATTCTTCGGCGGGCATGGTTATGGTGAATCTGCCGACCGCAGGCGTTGACTACCATGTGCCTTTCGGCGGGAACCGCGGCTCCAGTTACGGTCCGCGCGAGCAGGGTACCTATGCACGTGAATTCTTCACCAAGGTGAAAACGAGTTATCAGTTGAGTTGAATGCGTTAGGTTCCACGCGCTTTATGCTGCCATCCGAAAGGATGCGCAGCATTTTTTTTGCCCACACCCACCACAGCGACCCAACCGGGTTAGCGAGGCATAAAAATGAATCGTCCAGCACTGGGAAATTTTGAAGGCGAGATCTACGACGTGATCGTAATTGGTGCGGGGGCAGTGGGCTGTGCAGCTGCGCGTCAGCTTGCGGGGCGTAATTTCAGGACGCTTTTAGTCGACCGCGGGGATATTGGGGCTGGAACCTCTTCAAGATCAAGTCGAATGCTTTACTCGGGGCTGGGCTATCTCGCTGCTCGATATCCACTGTGGCAAATGGTCTTTCGCCCATTCGATATGCTGCAGAAATTACGCTATACGCGTGATGTGATGCAGTGTCGAGCTGAACTGGTTACCGAAATGCCTCAACACTTAACCAAACATCGCTTTCACTATCCGTTTCGAAAAGGCGATCGCTATCCCACTTGGTTAGTCGATCTGGGCTTTCGGCTTGTGGAGGCTCTCGGTGGCTGGAAGGTTCCATTGTCCTACCGCAGGCGCTCACATGCAGACGCCGCAAAGGACAGTGCCTTAGTGGCCGGCCTGGGTGGTTCACTGACAGGCATCGGTGTGTTTGAGGAGTACATGTACGCCTGGCCGGAACGCATTTGCGTGGACACCGCGTTGGACGCAGAGAGACGCGGCGCAACGATTCGCACTTATGCTGAGGTAGTCAACATTGGCCAGGTCAACGGCCTGTGGGAAGTCACTCTGAATGAACGTGCCCCCGAGAGCATTGGCCGTGCTCGTGTAAAGGCTCGTATCGTGATCAACTCCGCAGGGCCATGGGTTGATCGTGTGCCAGGGGCCGGGGGCGCCACTGCAAAAAGAGTGATAGGTATTAAGGGCGTCAATGTCATGGTTCGGCTACCTGATTCCTACAGAGGGCAGGGGCTCGAAGCATTTTCAAGCAAGAATGAACCTTTCTATGTGTTTCCCTGGCGGAATTACCACTTTATCGGCCCAACTGAGTCGGTATGTACCGATAATCCGGACGATGTCCGAGTTCAAGATTGGGAGATTGATTATATCCTGGGAGAGGCCAACCGGTTATTTCCGGACCTGAAGCTGACCCGTGCCCATGTACACCACTGCTGGTGTGGTGTTCGGCCTACTTCGACTAAGACTGGTCATTCAACTAGCCTGCCTGTCCGCCTATCCGAGGAACCTGGAAAAACAGGATTGCTAACGCTCACAGGCTCAACAATTATGTTGCATCGGCATGCGGCCAGAATGATCGCCGCAGCGGTCGAGTCTCGATTGGGGAGGAGGGGAGTTCCACCTCAAGGCTTGGTTGGCGGTAATAACGTGGACCTTTCGGATATTAAGCGGATCATTTCAGATGAACATATTGTGCGCCTTTCGGATCTGATTCGACGCCGACTGCGTGAGGGACTCGATCCGGATCTAGGCCGTGAGCGAGCTGAGGCTCTTTCCCAGGAAGCGGCTACAAACCTCGGCTGGTCAGAATCGCGCCGGCAGGAAGAACTCCGTCATTTCGAAGAGGACACCGCGAAGGTTTACCGTCAGCTGTAAGCTTAGATGAGGCACAGAGCACGATAAGAATCAGGGGCTTAGTAGCCCTTGATTTAACCACCTCCAGATGGGCCCGTGCCCGCTGCATACTGGAGGCGAGGGCAGGTGCAATTCGTAGAGATGAGTTTGTCATTGCACTGCCTTCCATTTGTCTGCCCCACACAACGGATTGGCTTGTATTCGCAATCATAGGCGCCATGCCTTCTAAGGGATTAGCTCCGGGATAACTCAAACTGCATGACCCCTTATGGCCAGCCATACTTCTTGTGAAGGATGATTTACCTATCAAATTCCGGAGAAGGTCCATGTCAAAACTTGTGGAATATCGCGCCTTGGAGCAGCAACTGTCGGAGCAGTTGGCCGAACTCGAAGCGATGAAGAACGACAAGCGCTTGAACCAGGAAATTGAGTTCGAACGCAAGCTGCGGCAGTTGATGGATGGTTACGGCAAAAAGCTGGGCGATATCATTTCCCTTCTGCAGCCGTCGACCGGGCGTACGAAGCTGCTAGCGCCGGCGAAGACCAAGCGGCGTGAACGCCAGGTCAAACGCTACAAGAATCCGCACACCAACGAAGTGGTTGAGACCAAGGGCGGCAACCACAAGGTGTTGAAGGCCTGGAAGCAGGAATACGGTGCGGCAATCGTCGACAGTTGGCTGCAATGAGCCACGACTTCGAGAGGGGGCGCATTAGACAAACCGCTCGGCGTCTCACTCTTCCAGAGGCTCGTCCATTTGAATGGAAGGGACCGCGGGGAACTCGCCGTGCGGGTGTTCCAGGATCTAAGGCGCCGGATTTAATCGCGGTGCTGGATCACCGCTCACCCTCGTCAAACAGGTGGCTTAGCTCGTGCTCTCGGCGGAGGGTGGCCATTGCGTAGTCGAAGCAGAGCTTGCACAGGCGTAGCCCTTCGCGCTCGCCATCTCGCCACTGCGCCTGAAGCACACCATGCCCGGTTTCGGCAGTGCTAGTTCCACACACGTCGCACAGAACCGTGTTCTTCAGTTGAATGGCGCCACCATTGGCCAGGTCGCCCTCCAGTTCCAGGATGTCGCCTGCCTTCCATCCAGCGGCCTGGAGTAGGTCGTCCGGCAGCTCCAGGATCAGGTCGCCGCTGCCGTCAGCAGCGTCACGGCACATCAATTTCCACCTCATCGGCCAAGCCTCCTATGGATATGGGTAGCCATGCTTTTCCTCGCTTCCGGCCCAAGCGGACGCGGGCGGATCAGGTTGGCTGTCAGTGCTCACGCCTAACAGACGAAGCGCAATCGGCGTCAGCACTGTCGTCGGCGACCACGTTTTATCGCTGTCAGCTTCCTCACCAGTGCGGTCGGCGTAGAATCCCCACGCCGCCCCAGTGAAGCCTCTGCCAGCGCCCATACTGGTGACGAAGCTAGGTCTGTGCCAGCCTACGTTGGGCGGCTGGCTTTATCGCTGTCTCGCCTTGAAGAGACAGGCGGCACCTCATGGGCCTCAGGGTGGGAGGGCAGGGCGCCAGCAGCGTACTGAGGACTAACAAGATGAATGTAGCTCGCGAGTCATCCATCAACCCACTGGAAGCCCTGGCGCAGCGAGCGGTCGAACAAGCATTGCAGGCTGGGCTTTCGGCAAAGGCTTTCGCAGTGCCCGGCACCAGTATGACGCTCAACGAGCTGCTTCACGCCGCGCGGCGAGCACCAATTCTTAGAAAGCGTCCACTGGTGTGCCGCGCGCTGGGCATTTCTGATCGAACATTGCGGCGCTGGCTGCACGAGCCTTCTGCGCAGTTGAAGCCCGCCCAAGGTGAGCGATTGCTCAGATTGATTGCCGTTTCCGCCCACGCAGAAGTTGTGTTTGGTTCTGGCGCCGCGGCAGAACGCTGGCTCACCGTTCCGGCAATGGGGCTTAACCGGCAGGTCCCGTTGGACCTGATCAAAGAGCCCGCCGACTACGAGCAGCTGGCCGCCTTTCTGGCGCGGATCGAGTACGGTGTATACCAGTAGAGGACAGGTTCGCCTGGCACGTCGGTTGCCTCAACGCGCAGTAACCAACGCCGGTGGCGGTCGAATCTCCGGCCCGGCGTTTGGCACTTGAGCCCGGCGAACAGGGAGCGAGGGGAGGGGAGCCAGCCTCAGCAGGCGGCGGTAGTCAGGTACGTCTGGATATGTAGGATAATTCCTGCCCTGTCGTTGGCCAGGACTGGGTCCTACCTTCACTAGCTCTATACAGGCTCCGTACATGTACCAGCCCGTCCTCAAAGCGTTACTCGACCAAGTAGTAGCTCAGGTGCTCCAGGCCGGGAAGCGGTTGGCGGCCGAATGGGCCCGAGCCGATGGGCCGCGCGGTTATGGCGACAAGGCACCCGTGGACGTGGAGATCGAGCAACAGCTGCGCGAAGCGTTATTACAGCTCTTGCCCTGCGACTTCTGGGGTGAGGAAACCGGGCATATCCTGACCGGGCATCCATGGTGTTGGGTGATCGATCCCAATGACGGCACCAGCGACTTCCTGAAGGGGCGAAAGGGCTCGGCCATCGCGGTCGGGCTCTTGCGAGATGCACTGCCGGTGCTGGGTGTCGTGCATGCGCCGGTTACGTCAGATCGCGGCGCTGACTGCATCGCTTGGGCCGAGGGATTACCGCACCTTTTGCGCAATGGCCAACCCGTCGTGAATGACCTCCGTCAGCAGCGACTAAGTGACCTGGCCGTGGTCATGGTGAGTGCGGCTGCCGAGACTAAACCTCAGGTAAACGCTGAGCTCTGTGCGCCCGCTCAGTTTCATGCGATGCCAAGTATTGCCTACCGCTTGGCGCGAGTCGCGGCCGGTGACGCCGTTTGCGCAGTCTCGCTGTATCCGGTGTCGGCCCATGACGTGGCGGCCGGGCACGCGTTACTGCGTGCCAGTGGCGGAGTCTTGCTCGACCAGGATGGCCAGCCAATCAGGTACGGGACTGAGAGCGAAATGGCCGTCGTGTCCAATCGCTGCTTCGGTGGTGCACCGCAAGCCTGCCAAGACTTGCTAACCCGGGATTGGGAGCGACTCCTGCGCACTGGCGAATGAATCGCCGTCAGCTGAGTCATTGCGTCTCCAGTGCGTGGAACTGAGGCGGTGACTAGGAGGTCTTTCGGGTTGCTTGCTACTTCCGATCCTGCGAGCAATTTCTGGATTCACCGAACGCATGCGGTCGTCCAACGATTACTTATCAATTTTTTTCTAGGCATTGGTTCTGCAGCCTAGAATCGGGGGGGGGGCGAATCAGACTTCACCCCGACTTCTGTCTTAGCAATACAAAGGAATCTTTGCTTTACAGAGTTGTTAGCTGGTTAACACAAAGAATTCTTTGCCTTAATTACGACGCAGACCATGAACACACATTGCGTGGAATGGACTAAGACTAGGCACGTGGCCTTACCGCTGGTCGGAGTGTCAAGGTTTCGGCGCAAACAAGCCGCAGCGACGACTAGCCTCTAAGAAGCGAGCCGTCTCGAGAGAGCGGTGCCGCTAATGTGAATGACGAGGACATTGATGAAAGCTTTAGATCAGAGCTTTATCGTGTTCCCCCGCAACGCGTTGAGTTCTCTCACAGGTTAGATACGGGCATGACTCCTGCTTCTGTCTTTAATGGATCGGTACATCAGTTTCAAGGGAAGTTGTTTGCGCATGCGCTAGCTCATGAGGCTAATGTAGGTTGCACCGGGTATCACCTTGCTAATTGGTGGCGGCGCACCCACTCGGAATTTCCTGAGCAACCACTCAAAGAAGAGTGGTTTCTTTTATTTGAAGGGCGTTTACCCAAAATACCCATTCAAAATGAACTGACTCGTCTCTACCCTGAGCTAGAACACATTCTTAAGAGTCCTTTATGGTTTTCTCTTAGTGAATCGTACGCTAACGGAAAATATTGGGATTCGTGTGCAGAAACGATACTAGTTAACAATTCTACCCTTGGAAGGTTTGACGCCTCTTTGATTGTCCGATTGTGCGGGCGTCCGTGCTGGTCGAGGCTGGCTTATATAATCATCTTGTTGCGCAGTCGAACGCCGAAATTTGCAAAGCATCGTCGCTGGCTGCGAGATAATTTTCTTTCGTACCTTTGCTTGTCTTGCATGAGTCCGCCACTTTTTTTAGTGCGCCACGAGCTTTTTTCCTTGCTTGACAAGCTCTACAGCAGGAAACGATTTGGCAATGAGGGAGTTGCTAACTGGCCTTCGTCTATAGATCTGTTTGATTGGGAGCTTATGTCCCTAAAAACTGCAGCGGCGGCGTCACTAGCGTTTCATGGCTGGATCAGTCACCCTGAAGATGAAGAGGCTCCTACGCTAATTTGGGTGTTGATGCAAGAGAAAGAGACTTTGCAAAGACTGCTTCTGTTTTCAATGATGCATCATAAATATCCTATGGAAAATGATGTTAAGGTTTCACTGCAGCGATCCAAACAGGAATTAATTCTCACAAGCGTTGCGATGGATTATTCAAAGACACCGCCTATGGGTAGATACTTGTCTAGGTTGGGATGTGACCAGAGAGACCGAAATCCCCAGTAACTGATGAAGTATCTTTTTTTTCAAATGCAGCAGACTCGCTGTCATTAGGTGTTATCTGAAGTCTCCCAACGATCGAGTCGCATATCCACTTGGTATTGGACGTAACTTCAATCGTTATAACTCATCCGAAAGTTGAGACGAGTGTCGATCCAGCGGCTGTTCTGGTAGCCGCCTATCTGCGAAAAGACAATGGGGCAGGGCGGCGCGGCAGTATTAGACGGATGCAAGCGCACATACTGGTGATTTGACCAGGCCTTGGCGAGTCAAGCTTTCGTGTGCCGCAATGCCACTTCCTGCCCCGAGCCTTGTGCGCTCGATTTAAGTCCTGCTTTCCACAAAAACACCGTTCTCACGCGTTAGGTCTCAGCTGGCGGAGCAGGAATTACTTGCAGTCCAGCGCGATGGCTGCGGTCACCTTGGCTCCAACCGCTGTGCCCGGGCGTCGCCAAACTAAATTAAAGCATTGCTGGTCGCGTGAGCCGGGCCTATGGTCAAAACTCGTCACCTTCCGCAGAGATTGAACATGGCTCAGCGTTTAGCCGCCAAATTGCGCAGCAGCACCGATGCAGCGAATTCGGTGAAAGGCTTCTTGAATGGGCGGCTCGACCCAGGCAATCCGCCCAGGATCGCCGGCGTGACCGAACGATCATTGCGGCGGCAGACTATGACTCAGCAATTCGTCTTGACGTCCGAGCAAAGCGCCAAGGTTTGGCGCTTTGCTGAGATCCTCTCGAAGGCCGAGGATGTGCTGGGCAGCACCCCGCAGCCCAGGCAACTAAAGTTTTACGAATGTGCGGCAAGCGAATTTTCAAAGAATTAGTTCTCGAAATTTCAACTTTTTAGTTCGGAGCGCTGAACAGTAGAAGAGCACTTCAATCGTTCGGGCGCCCAACATGTGATTTAACATAATATAGATTATACGTACTAATGGATTTGCCAGTCGGTACGCTTCCCAGCACATCTCGACGTCAGCCCTCTGACCGAATTCCTGTCCTTTGATAAACCTGAGCCTTCTCTTTGCGCGTTCAGACTCTTTGCGCGTTCGGCTCTCTTCAAACTCGCGCTCAAATCTGGTCCGACTTGCTTGAGGTATCCACGCAACGGATAGATTTCCTGTTCGCTTCATTCTCGTACTCGTCTTCGTTGCTTTGGCTGCGTGCGAGTTTCTTTCGTCGAGACTTTCTATTGGGACCCAAGGTTCAGACGCCGGCGATCTTGAGTTGGTGAACGGCGCACTCGTGATCAGTTTCATTTCCAGCGCGTGCTCCCTGACAACGCCCGCAGTCCGGAGACAATGGCTCATCGCGCGGCGTTCAAATTGGAATTCGGTTGCCTGAAACGCTCATCCAGCACACAAAACAGTGCGCACAGGAAAAGTCGCATCCCAGTCTCATACCTGGAATCCTGCCGCAACCGTCCAGCCGGAACCGTAAGCGGTTGATTAATGGAGATAAATGAAAACGGATCAAGGTAGAGTTCTTCACGGCTTACTCTGTATTCGATCGTTGAATGATCCGTGCTTTGAAGCACTTGAATTAAACGCTGGAATCCCAGGCGGTTGCTTAGAAAGCAGCTGACGCCTTCCCGCCCGAAGTTGGGTGTTCATCCATGTTATATCCGATAATCACCAGACCCGGATATTGCATAATGCCCCCTGAAAGTCTCATGCTAGACACCTCCGTTTAAACTTCCTCCAGGACCATCTTTCAGCATGGCGCATTTTCCGCAGCCGCTCTTCGAGACCTTCGATCGCTTCCACGACCTTAACTTCCTGCATCTGAGTGGCGAACTTCCCGTGGTGCGCGACTTTCTTCAGGACTTCCCCGAGGAAAGCCAGGCTATTGAGGGCTATCGCGCTGTCCGATCCTTTCTCAAGTCCTATGCCGGCAACGAAGCGACGTTCAGCTCCTATCGGACTCACGTCGAGCGCCTGCTGCTGTGGTCGCTCCTGGTTGCGCGCAAACCCCTGCTGGAGCTACGTCGCCGGGACGCCGAGGCCTTTATGGAGTTCTGCCTCAACCCCCCGGCCGACTGGATTGGCCCGGTGGTGAAGTCCCGTTTCCTGCGAACCGGCGGCAGGAAAAAGCTGGAATCGGATACCTACACTCTCAACAGCGAATGGCGTCCATTCAGCACCACCATCGCCAAGCGCGAGCGCAAGATCGCCGCTGAATCGGTGACCGCCCTTCCCTCCCGCGCCTACCGAATGTCCCAGGGGTCGGTCGCCCAGGTCTTCGCCGTCTGCGGAAGCTTCTTCCAGCACGCCATCGATGAAGGGCTCACCGAGGTCAATCCGTTCCGCGCCGTGAAGCAGAAATCCATCTACAAGCAGCGCAATACCCTGGATGTCGCCTCGCGCTCGCTGACCCAGTTGCAGTGGAGCTACGTCATCGAGACGGCGGAAATCATGGCCACGGAAGACACAGTGCATGAGCGCACGCTGTTCATCGTCGCCACGCTGTTCGCCATGTACCTGCGGGTTTCCGACCTGGTCGGGCGGGACAACTGGACGCCGACCATGGGCGACATTCGCCGTGATAGCACCGGCAACTGGTGGTTCCATGTGGTGGGCAAGGGCAACAAGGCGGCGAAGATCAGCATCCGGGACGAGTACATCCAGACCTACCTGGTGCGGTACCGCCAGCACCTGCAGCTCCCTCCCCTGCCCTCCGCTCATGAGAAGACGCCGCTGATCAGTACCCTGAAGGGCCGCGCCGGGCTGTCCGATCGACATATCCGCTTGCTGTTGCAGGACGTATTCGACCGTTCCCTGGCGCGGATGGCCGAGGAAGGCTGGAGCGATGACGAAATCGACCAGTTGCGCTCGGCGTCCCTGCACTGGCTGCGCCACACATCCGCCACTTTCGATGCGCCCCACCGGGACATGAAGGACCTGCAGGCCGACCTGCGGCACAACAGCCTAAGCACCACCCAGAATACGTACTACAACTCCTTGGATGAGCAGCGTGCGCATTCGGTCAAGCACCTCAAGCTCAAAAATTAAGAGTTGCTGGCCTTGGACAATGTCGGCGACGAAGACGTGTCGCCAAGCGCCTGGTCGAAGCCGGCGCCTCCGTGGTGATCGGCGGCCGCGATGCCGCCAAGCTCGCCCATGCTGCCTGGGATCCAGCTCATCGGCAGCGAGGCTGGTGGCGATCTAGCCGGTTATTTGGAAGGGGCCTTGCTTGCAGCGGATGCTGCTCTACGGCAAGTAACGTGAAGACTCGTACAAAGCAAACTTTTCACGGCTTCCCTCCCGTGCCGATGGTGGGAGACTTTCAATCTGCCCTGAACCCTTCAGCGCTGGCCAGCTACCTTATTCAGAGGGATTCGTCTCTTCCTGGCAAACCGGATGTTCCCGGGATGATCCGCACAACGAGATAGCGCGATCTGCGTCTCGGGTGCGACGACATTTTTTTTACGCGCGCGCCAGTACGCTTGCGCCGGAATTGACTACCCCGGCTGGCAAGACCAAGGAGTAATCATGGACGAGGTTTCCTTCCTCCCCTTTTCCCGGCCCAGTATTGGCGAGTCGGAGATCGAGGCCGTCGCCGCGGTCCTTCGTTCCGGCTGGATCACTACCGGCCCGAAGAACCAGGAACTGGAACAGCGCTTCTGCGAGGGGATCGGCTGCCGGCACGCGGTGGCCATTTCGTCTGCCACCGGCGGCATGCACCTGGCGCTGCTCGCCCTCGGGATCGGCCCCGGTGATGAGGTGATCACGCCTTCGCAGACCTGGGTCTCCACCGCGAATATGATCTGCCTGCTCGGCGCCACGCCAGTGTTCGTCGACGTCGACCGTGACACCCTGATGACCGATGCCGCGCGCATCGAGGCGGCCATAACACCGCGCACCAAGGCTATCGTGCCGGTGCACTACGCCGGCGCCGCCGCCGATATGGACCCGATCTACAGCGTCGCCGCGCGCCACGGCATTCCGGTGATCGAAGACGCCGCCCACGCCGTCGGTACCGTCTACCGTGGCCGGCCGATCGGCCAGAAAGGCACCGCGATATTCTCGTTCCACGCGATCAAGAACATCACCTGCGCCGAAGGGGGCATGTTCGTCACCGACGACGCGGCGCTGGCCGAGCGCGTGCGCACCCTCAAGTTCCACGGCCTCGGCGTCGATGCCTACGATCGCCTGACCCACGGCCGCAAGCCGCAGGCCCAGGTGATCGAGCCCGGCTTCAAGTACAACCTCACCGACATCAATGCCGCGATCGCCCTGGTCCAGCTCGACCGGCTGGAAGCGATCAACGCCCGCCGCGCCGAACTCGCAGCTGCATACTGCGAACGCCTGGCGCACCTGCCAGTGCAGCCCCTGGCACTGCCGGTCTATCCGCAGCAGCACGCCTGGCACCTGTTCATCCTGCGCATCGACCCGCAGCGCTGCGGCATCGACCGCGACGGATTCATGCAGGCCCTGCAGCAGCGCAACATTGGCAGCGGCATTCACTTCATCGCCAGCCATCTGCACACCTATTACCGCCAGCGCTTCCCCGGCGTCAGCCTGCCGGACACCGAGTGGAACTCGGCGCGCCTATGCTCCATCCCGTTGTTCCCCGACATGACCCCCGCCGATCTCGACCGCGTGGTCGGCGCCATCGAAGCCATCATTGGTGACGCACCGTGAAACCCTACCCGATCCGCTGCGTGTCCATCGTCATCCCGGTTTACAACGAGGAGGCGAGCCTGCCCGAGCTGTTGCGGCGCACTGCCGGCGCCTGCCAGCAGCTCGGCCGCGACTACGAGATCATCCTGATTGACGACGGCAGCCGCGACCGCTCCGCGGAAATCCTCATGGAAGCCGCCACGGCTCCCGGCAGCCGGATAGTCGCGGTGATCCTCAATCGCAACTATGGCCAGCACGCGGCGATCATGGCGGGTTTCGAAGAATGCCGCGGCGACCTGGTGATCACCCTGGACGCCGACTTGCAGAACCCCCCGGAGGAAATCCCTCGCCTCGTCGCGCAAGCTGCGCTGGGCTACGACGTGGTCGGCAGCGTGCGCGAAAATCGTCAGGACTCGACCCTGCGGCGCTGGCCGTCGCGGCTGATCAATTTCGCCGTGCAGCGCTCCACCGGGGTCGCCATGAGTGACTATGGCTGCATGCTGCGCGCCTACCGCAACACCATCGTCAAGGCGATGCTGGCCTGCCCCGAACGCAGTACCTTCATTCCGATTCTGGCCAACAGCTTCGCCCGCCACACCAGCGAGATTCCGGTCGGCCATGCCGAGCGCGAGCATGGTGAGTCGAAGTACGACTTCCTGCGGCTGATCAACCTGATGTTCGACCTGGTCACCTGCATGACCACCACGCCGCTGCGCCTGCTCAGCCTGATCGGAGGCGGCATGGCGCTGCTCGGTTTCTGCTTCGGCGCCCTGCTGATCTTTCTGCGCATGGTGTTCGGCGCGGCCTGGGCGGGGGACGGCGTTTTCGTTCTGTTCGCCGTGCTGTTCATGTTCACCGGCGTGCAGTTGGTCGGCATGGGCCTGCTCGGCGAGTACCTGGGGCGCGTCTACAACGACGTCCGCGCACGCCCGCGCTTTTTTGTCGAACGCATTCTCCGCAATGCACCCTCGCCGCTTGCCGAGTCGCCTGCCTCGCCCCCCACTTCCGCCACCGAGTCCATCCGGCCATGACCCATAACTGCATCGTTTTCGCCTACCACGACATCGGTTGCACCGGCATCGAAGCGTTGCTCGCCGCCGGCTATGAAATCGCTGCCGTGTTCACCCACGCCGACGATCCGCGCGAGAACCGTTTCTTCGCCTCGGTGGCGCAGCTCTGCGCCCGCCACGGCATCGCCGTGCATGCCCCGGAAGACGTCAACCACCCGCTGTGGATCGCGCGCATTCGCGAGTTGCAGCCGCAGTTCATCTTTTCCTTCTACTACCGCCACCTGCTTGGCACGGAGTTGCTCGCCTGCGCTTCGGCCGGCGCCTTCAACCTGCATGGTTCACTGCTGCCACGCTACCGTGGCCGCGCACCGGTGAATTGGGCGCTGGTCAACGGCGAGAAGGAAACCGGCGTCACCCTGCACCGCATGGTCGAACGCGCCGATGCCGGTGCCATCCTCGCCCAGCGGCGCATCGCCATCGCCGACAGCGATACCGCCCCGAGCCTGCACGGCAAGCTGCGCGAAACGGCGCGGGCGCTGCTCGACGACGCGCTGCCGAAACTGGTACGCGGCGAACTGCCGGAAGTCGCCCAGGACGAATCCCGTGCCAGCTATTTTGGCCGCCGTACCCCGGCCGATGGCGCCATCGACTGGCAGCGTCCGGCACAGGAGCTGCACAACCTGGTGCGCGCCGTCACCCTGCCCTACCCCGGCGCCTTCTGCTCGGTAGGCGAGCGCAAGATGACCGTCTGGAGCTCGCAGGTGCAAGCCGGCAACGGCGGCCGCCTGCCGGGCAGCGTGATCAGCGTTGACCCGCTGCGCATCGCCTGCGGCAAGGACTCGCTGGTGATCCATGCAGGCCAGCAGGGCGACACCGGGCTCTACCTGAGTGGCCCGCAACTGGCGCGGGAAATGGGTCTGGTGGAAGGCTCGCTGCTGCACGGCAGCCAGGCGCGCCGCCCGGGCCGGCGTACCCGCGTGCTGATCCTGGGGGTCAATGGCTTCATCGGCAACCACCTCTCCGAGCGCCTGTTGCAGACCGACGAGTACGAAGTATTCGGGCTGGACATCGGCTCCGATGCCATCGAACGGCTGAAGAGCAACCCCAACTTCCACTTCGTCGAGGGCGACATCAGCATCCACACCGAGTGGATCGAGTACCACATCAAGAAGTGCGACGTGGTCCTGCCCCTGGTGGCCATCGCCACGCCCGTCGAATACACGCGCAACCCGCTACGGGTGTTCGAGCTGGACTTCGAGGAGAACCTGAAAATCGTCCGCTACTGCGTGAAGTTCGGCAAGCGGGTGATCTTCCCATCGACCTCCGAGGTCTATGGCATGTGCAGCGACCCGACCTTCGACGAGGACAAGTCGAACCTGGTGGTCGGGCCGATCAACAAGCAGCGCTGGATCTACTCGGTGTCCAAGCAGTTGCTCGACCGGGTCATCTGGGCCTATGGCCAGGAGGGCCTGCGCTTCACGCTGTTCCGGCCGTTCAACTGGATGGGCCCGCGCCTGGACCGTCTGGATTCGGCGCGCATCGGCAGCTCCCGCGCCATTACCCAGTTGATCCTGCATCTGGTCGAAGGCACGCCGATCCGATTAGTAGACGGCGGCGCGCAAAAGCGCTGCTTCACCGACGTGGTCGACGGCATCGAGGCGCTCGCACGCATCGTCGAAAACCGCGACGGCCGTTGCGACGGACAGATCATCAACATCGGCAACCCGGATGGCGAAGCCAGCATCCGCCAGCTTGGCGAAGAGCTGGTGAGGCAATTCGAGGCCCACCCGTTGCGCCGGCACTTCCCGCCCTTTGCCGGCTTCCGCGCGGTGGAAAGCCATACGTTCTATGGCAACGGCTACCAGGACGTGTCGCACCGCCGGCCGAGCATCGCCAACGCCCGGCGGCTGCTCGACTGGCAGCCGACTGTCGAGCTCAGCGAGACCATCGCCAAGACCCTCGACTTCTTCCTGCGCGAGGCGCTGGCCGACCAGCAACGTGCCGTCACCCTGAGCGTCGTGAGCAATAGCTGATGCAGGCTGGCCTGCGCGTCGATGTCGACACGTACCGCGGTACCCGCGAAGGGGTGCCGCGCTTGCTCGAACTGCTCGATGAGGCCCAGGTGAGGGCGACCTTCTTCTTCAGCGTCGGCCCGGACAATATGGGCCGCCATCTGTGGCGCCTGGCCAGGCCGGGTTTCCTGTGGAAGATGCTGCGCTCGAAAGCCGCCAGCCTGTACGGCTGGGACATCCTGCTGGCCGGCACGGCGTGGCCGGGAAGGCCGATCGGCCGTGACCTCGGCCACCTGATGCGACAGACCCTGGCTGCCGGGCACGAAGTCGGCCTGCATGCCTGGGACCACCATGCCTGGCAGGCCAATGCCGGCCGCTGGAACGATGACAAGCTCAACCAGCAGATCAGCCTGGGCGTGGACACCTTGGCCGACATTCTCGGCCAGCGCGTCGACTGCTCGGCGGTGGCTGGCTGGCGCGCCGACGAGCGTGTGGTGGAAGCCAAGCAGCGCTTCGGCTTCCGCTACAACAGCGACTGCCGTGGCAGTTCGCTGTTCCGCCCACGACTGGCCGACGGCAGCCTGGGCACGCCGCAGATCCCGGTGAACCTGCCAACCTTCGACGAGGTGGTCGGCCCGCAGCTCCCCGCCAGCGGTTTCAACGACTTCATCCTGCGCCGCTTCGTCGACCGTGCGCTGAACGTCTACACCATTCATGCCGAAGTGGAAGGAATCCTCATGGCGAAGCAGTTCCGTCAATTGCTGCAACGCGCCCGGCACAACGATATCCGCTTCCAACCGCTTGGGTGGCTGCTGCCGGATGACCCCGCAACCCTACCGGCGGGCCAGGTGGTTCGCGGTGACCTCGCCGGCCGCGAAGGGTGGCTGGGGGTCCAGCGATGAGCCGCTACGCCTACCCGGCCCTGGTTGTCGCCTTCGTCCTGTTCATCCTGGTGCCACTGGCGTCCCACGGCCTATGGATTCCCGACGAGAGCCGCTACGCCCAGATCGCCCAGGGCATGCTCAACGGTGGTGACTGGGTGGCGCCGAACCTGCTGGGCCTGCGCTATTTCGAGAAACCGGTCGCCGGCTATTGGTTGATCGCCAGCACCCAGGCATTGTTCGGCGAGAACCTGTTCGGGGTGCGCATCGCCTCGTCCCTGGCGACGGCCATCAGTATCCTGCTGGTGTTCCTCGTCGGCCGGCGCCTGTGGCAAGACCCGCGCAAGACCTGGGCGGCCACCCTTTTCTACATGAGCTTCGCGCTGATCGCCGGGCAGGCCGGCTATGCCAACCTGGACCCGCAGTTCACGCTCTATGTGAACCTCAGCCTGGCCGCGCTGTGGTTTGCCTTTGACAGCCAGACCTCCAGCGCACGACTGGGTTACTGGGCCCTGCTCGGCTTCGCCTGCGCCATGGGCTTCATGACCAAGGGCTTCCTCGCCTGGCTGCTGCCCGTGATCATCGCCCTGCCCTACGCGCTGTTGCATAGGCGTCTGCGCGAGGTGCTGGTCTACGGACCGCTGGCCATCGCGGTGGCAGTCCTGCTCTGCCTGCCCTGGGCTCTGGCGGTACACCTGCGCGAGCCGGACTACTGGAACTTCTTCTTCTGGCATGAACACATCCGCCGTTTCGCCGGCACGGATGCCCAGCACACCCTGCCCTTCTGGTACTACGTGCCGCTGCTGTTCATCGCCAGCTTGCCCTGGGCGGCGTTGATCTTCCCCGCCTTCCACAAAGGCTGGAAAGATCGCCGCGGGCGCACGACCACGTTCCTCCTGCTCTGGTTCTTCATGCCCTTCCTCTTCTTCAGCCTCAGCCGGGGCAAATTGCCGAGCTACATCATGCCGTGCTTCGCACCGCTGGCGCTGCTGATGGCCGACGCCCTCATCGACCGGCTCAGGCAAGACCGGTGGCGCGCCCTGCGCATTAACGGCGCGCTCAACCTGGCCGTCGGCGGCCTGGCCCTGCTGACCCTCACGTACCTGCAGTCGACCAAGCCGCTGTACCACGGCGAAACCCCCAGCCTCGTCATGCTGGCCATCGCCTGTTCCGTCTGGGCCCTCTGCGGCGCCCTGCAACTGGCGCGCCCGGCCACCCTCTGGGCGGCCCCGGCATTGGGGCTCTGGCTGCTGGTAGCCCTGGTGCCGGCCGCCCTGCCGGAGCGCGTAGTGAACAGCAAGACGCCCGACCGCTTCATCCTCGAACACCTGGACGAACTGCGCGGTTCGTCCAGCCTCCTGAGCAACGATCTCGGCGCCGCCACGGCCCTGGCCTGGCGCCTGAGTCGCCGTGATGTCGACCTGTTGAACACCACCGGCGAGCTGAAATATGGCTTGGCGTACCCCGAAGCGGGCGGCCGCAGCATTCCCCTCTCAGAGCTCCAGGCGTGGATGGATTGCGCGCGCCAGCGAGGTCCGGTCGGCGTGCTGTTGCGGATGAACAGCGATCGTGACGAAGGAGAACTGGCACAGATGCCCAAGGACGCCGTGAGCTACCGGCGGGGCCGCCTGGTGCTGCTGCTCATTCCGCGGTCCTCGCCATGACTTTCCTCCTACTGATCGGCGTGTGCCTGCTGACCTGCCTCGGGCAGGTCGCGCAGAAACTCGCCGTCGAAAGCTGGCGCGGACGCGAGCTGAAGCTGGCGACGAAGCTCTTCTCGCCCTGGCTGCTTCTGGCCATCGCCAGCCTGGGCGGCGGGCTGCTCCTGTGGCTGCTGGTATTGCAACGCCTGGAAGTCAGCCTGGCCTACCCGATGCTCAGCCTCAATTTCGTCCTGGTGACGCTGCTCGCGCAATACCTGTTCCGCGAGGAGATCGGCGCCCGTCACTGGTTCGGCATCGCCCTCATCGTCGGCGGCGTCGCCCTGCTGGGTATGCAGTCATGAGCCGTCGCCCGGGGTTCGCCCTGGCAATTGGCAGCGTCGCCCTGGTCAGCGCCGCGCAACTTGCCCTGCGCTGGAGCATGAACCGCCTCCCCGCCCCCTCCCTCTGGCTGGATACCCTGTCCGGCACCGGCCCGGATTCGCTCGCGCTGCTGGTGCTGAGTTGCGGCGTGCTCGCTTATGGGTTGTCGCTGCTCTGCTGGATCGGCGCGCTCGGCCACCTGCCGCTGGCCCGCGCCTACTCGCTGCTCAGTGCCAGCTACGCGCTGGTTTACCTGGGTGCAGCGCTGCTGCCCGGTTTTGGCGAACCCCTGACCTTCACCCGGACACTCGGCGTCGGCCTGGTGATCGGCGGTGTGCTGGCGATCAACGCGCCGCGCAACGCCAAGGGCGAACCGGCGAAACAGCGCCAGGAGGACCTGGTGTGAGTTGGGCGTGGTAGTCCAGGCCAGGGATTGCAGTACCTGGTCAGGATTCTGCCGCTGCTGGTCTGCGGCCCCGGCGGCCAACGTCTGTGCCGAGGAGCGGCTGCAGGAGACCCTCGACGCCAATCCCGGGATGGCCGCGATCGAGCTCGACTCGGGTGAGACGCGTTACTGGGTGAGAGGGCTTCCGGAGGCGATGGATGGTCACTTGCGTGATGCAAGCACCGTCATTATATTCAGGACATCATGCAATGAAGGCTCGCAGCCCTCCCGAAGGCAAGGAACCCCACGGGTTTAAAGCTCAACCGCCAGGTTCGACACGAGGCCCCATGAAAAAGACCAGCTTCCAACACATGCCTTGCCCGGTAGCCCAGGCGCTGGAGGTGATCGGCGACAGCTGGAACGTGCTGATCCTTCGCGAAGCCTATTACGGAGCGAAACGTTTCGATGATTTCGCCCAGGCCCTGGGAATTCCAACCAATACCCTGGCTCGGCGACTCAAGGAACTGGTAGCCGGAGGAATCCTCGAGCGACACCCCTACAGCGAAAAGCCGACACGCTACGAATACCTGCTCACCTCCAGGGCGCGGGACTTGCGTCCCCTGATGCTGGTACTTCTGCAGTGGGGCAATCGCTACGGCAATATGGACGCAGCACGAACCATGCTGGTCGACAGCTACACGGGAGAGCCTGTGGACCTTGTCCTGGTCGACCGTGTTACTGGATTGCCTGTCAGCTCGCGGCATCGCGTCCTTCGCCAAAGGCACGGCAGCCCCACTCCCCACTCCTTCGCATTCCCCGAACCCGAAGCCGAGCCGGGTTAAGCCCACCCAGTCCCATACCGCCTTTGCTTTGATGTCCGGCGCGCAAGGCGCGCTCTGTCAATCTCACATTGGGTAGTTGCTTTGCTGCGGCTCGTTGGCAGCGTCGTGAGCAGTTCGCGCATGCACGCTGAGCTGCCTGATTACCAGGCCTGGTTGGCCGTTTGTCTCTCGTGATCCTTACCAGGCACTGCGATCCTTGCAGCCACGTCCCTCCCCGCCCCACAAGGTTACCGCTCGTCCCTCGTGACCGTGGGTTACTTGCATCATGGAAGTGGCGATATTAGATTGTAGCCATCATATTAATCCGGCATTCCTTGCCTCCCCCCATTCAAAAGGGATTTCGAGTCGCCAGATTGAATGATGCATGTAATTTCAAGCCAGGCCGGCGCATACCTGGAACCACCTCATCGGAGACCGCCATGAACCAGCCCGAAAACCCGATCGCGACTTCGACAGCTACCCCGCGCCGGCTGAAATCTCGCACGGCGGTAAAGCTGTCCATCGCCCTCGCCGCCCTGCTCGGCGTTGGCGTCTATGGTGCCCACTGGTGGGCCTCGGGTCGTTACCTGGAAGAAACGGACGATGCATACGTCGGCGGTGACGTCACTGTCATAAGCCCGCGAGTCGCAGGCTATATCGCCGAGCTGGCAGTGACCGACAACCAGTTCGTGCATGCCGGAGACCTGCTCGCCCGTATCGACGATCGCGATTACCGGGCAGCGCTGGCCAAGGCCGAGGGTGCAGTCCACGCAGAGCAGGCCCTGCTGGCCAATGTGGATGCCCAGGCCGCGTTGCAGGAGGCGGTGATCCGCCAGGGCCAGGCCGAAATCGACGCCACTGCCGCCGAGGAGGAACGCGCACGTGACGATGACAGGCGCTACCGCACCCTGGTCCAACGTGCCGCTGTCTCCGTGGAAAGCGCCCAGCGTGCCGAAGCCACCTGGAAGACAGCGCGTGCCAATGCCGAGAAGGCTCACGCCACGTTGCTCGCGGCCCAGCGTCAGCTCGATGTCATTCACAGCCAACGCCAGCAAGCCAACGCTGCCCTTGAGCAAGCCGTCGCCGAGCGGGACCTGGCACGCCTGGATGTCGGTTACACGGAACTTCGCGCACCGGTGGACGGTTATATCGGCAATCGCCGGGGCCGAGTTGGCGGCTATGTATCGGCCGGCACCCAGCTCCTGGCAGTCGTCCCTGCCCAAGGGCTGTGGATCGATGCCAACTTCAAGGAAGACCAACTGGCCAGGATGACTCCCGGGCAAGCAGTCACCGTGGAAGCTGACGTGCTGCCGGGAAAGGTATTCCACGGCCACCTGGATAGCGTCGCCCCGGCGACCGGCGCTCAGTTCAGCATCCTCCCGCCGGAAAACGCTACTGGCAACTTCACCAAGATCGTGCAACGCGTGCCCGTGCGCATTCACCTCGACCCGGCCGACAATCGCCTTGGCGAACTGCGCCCGGGACTCTCGGTGGTGGTCGAGGTGGATACCAAGGCACAGCACCCGGGAATAGGTGAGGCGGTCGCCCAGGAGCAACGGCCGTGAACTTCTGGTCGTCCGAAGTGGTGCCGGTCGAGCAACTTTCGACACGGCAAAAGGTGTTCGCCTTCGCCTGTATGTGCATGGGCATGTTCATCGCCCTGATCGACATCCAGATTGTCTCCGCCTCTCTGCGCGATATCGGCGGCGGGCTCTCGGCGGGGGCGGATGACACCGCTTGGGTTCAAACCAGCTACCTGATTGCCGAAATCATCGTCATTCCGCTGTCTGGCTGGCTATCGAAGGTGATGTCCACGCGTTGGCTGTTCGCTGCATCGGCCCTGGGCTTTACCCTGACCAGCCTGCTGTGTGCCCTGGCGTGGGACATTCAGAGCATGATCGCCTTCCGCGCCCTGCAGGGATTCCTCGGCGGTTCGATGATCCCCATGGTGTTCACCACCGGCTTCCTCTATTTCGATGGCAAACAGCGCGTAGTCGTGGCAGCCACGATCGGCGGCATCGCTTCCCTGGCGCCGACTCTGGGTCCGGTTGTCGGTGGCTGGATCACCGACATCTCTTCCTGGCCCTGGCTGTTCTACATCAACCTGGTACCGGGATTGTTCGTCACCGTGGTAGTGCCACTCATGGTGCGCATCGACAAGCCCGACTGGTCGCTGCTCAAGGGCGCGGATTATCCGGCCATGCTGCTGATGGCGGTGTTCCTGGGATGCCTGGAATACACCATGGAGGAAGGTCCGCGCTGGAACTGGTTCAGCGATGACACCATCCGGACAACCGCCTGGATCTCGGCAATTTCCGGCCTCGCCTTCATTTTTCGCAGCCTGACCACCAAGAATCCCATCGTCGATCTGCGCGCACTCAACGAGCGAAATTTCGCCCTGGGTTGCCTTTTCTCCTTCGTCACGGGAATTGGCATATTCGCCACGATCTACCTGACACCGCTTTTCCTTGGCCGCGTGCGCGGTTACGGCCCGCTGGATATCGGCCTGGCGGTGTTCTCCACCGGAATTTTTCAGCTGCTGAGCATTCCGCTTTACGCTGCCCTCGCCCGCCGCTTCGACCTGCGCTGGATCCTGATGCTGGGCATGGGCATGTTCGCGCTGTCGATGTGGGAGTTCTCGCCGATCACCCACGACTGGGGGGCTGACGAGCTGTTGTTGCCCCAGGCGCTACGCGGCATGGGCCAGCAATTCTCTGTGGCACCCACCGTGACCCTGGCACTGGGCTCGCTGCCCCCTGCACGCCTCAAGCTCGCCTCCGGGCTGTTCAACCTGATGCGCAACCTTGGCGGCGCCATTGGCATCGCCGCTTGCGCCACCATTCTCAACGACCGTACCAACCTGCACTTCCAGCGCCTGGCCGAGCACCTGAACGCCAGCAACGAAGCACTCAATAACTGGCTGGCACCGCAAATGGACGCGTCCGGACAAGTCAGCCAGCAAGCGTTGCGGCAGCTTTGGAACCTGGCTTCTCGGGAGGCACAGACCCTGACCTATGCCGATTCTTTCCTGATCATCGGTGTCTGCTTCGTCGCCGCCCTGGTGCTGATCCCCCTGATGCACAAGGTCGCCCCGCCTTCCCAGCCGCCGGCTGACGCCCACTGATCCGAGGACATCCCGCCATGCCATCGTCCCTAGCGAAAACCACTGCAATCGGCGTGTTGCTCTACCAGCTCGTTGGCTGCACGGTCGGCCCTGACTACCAGGCCCCTGAAAGCATCCTCAGTGCCTCGTTGGCCGGCGGCGTTACCCCGGAACTACCCAAGCGGGCACCGGCACCGCCGCTTGAAGAATGGTGGAGAGGCTTCGCCGATCCGGTGCTGAACGGCATTGTCCAGCGTGCCCTGGAGCAGAACCTCGATGTGTCGATTGCCTTGGCCCGTGTCGAGCAGGCCCGCGCGGCCGCGAACCTGGCCGGAGCGGCGCGCCTCCCGGAAGGTAGCCTCGACGGCCGGTACCTTCACCAGCGGCAATCGCTGAAAAGTCCTGAGGGCCAGCTGGCTAGCGCCTCCCCCGGGTTCGATCGCAACCAGGACATCCTCAGCCTCGGCGTCGGGGCCTCGTGGGAAATCGATCTGGCCGGTGGCCTGAAACGTAACGAAGAGGCGGCCCTGGCGGAATTGCAGGCCGCCGAAGCGAGCCGGGCGGGAGTGCGCATCTCGATCGCCGCCGATGCCGCCGACGCCTATTTCCGCATTCGCGGCGCGCAACGACGCATCGAGGTGGCCGAGGAACAAATCCAGACCCAGGAGGATCTCCTCAACCTGGTCCAGGACCGTTTCAACGGAGGACTGGCCACCCAGCGCGAGCTGGCCCAGGCCAAGGCGCTGCTGCTGCAGGCCAGGACCACCCCGCCACCGCTGCGCACGGAACTGGCGGTGCAACTCAATCGACTCGATGTGCTGCTTGGGGTTCAACCCGGCACTTATGGCAAGGTCCTTCTGGCGCACCCGCAGGGCTATCAGGTGCCGGCAGTTGCCGCCGACCTGTCGCCAGCCAACCTGCTGCGTCGTCGCCCGGACGTGATCGCCGCTGAACGCCGGCTTGCGGCAAGCACTGCGCGGATTGGCGTAGCCGTTGCCGAGTATTACCCGCAGGTGACCCTCGGCGGCATCCTCGGTAGCCAGAGCTTGCACGGTGGACTGTTCAGCGGCGATGCCTTCCAGCCCCAGGCCTTCATCGGCCTGCACTGGCGGCTGTTCGACTTCGGCCGCGTAGACGCCGAAGTCGAACAGGCTCGCGGTACCGAAGCCCAGGCCCTGGCCGAATACCGCCAGGCCATGCTGCGCGCCGCAGAAGACGTGGAGAACGCTGTCACCACCCAGGTCCATCTCAGCGCTCAACGCCAGGAGTTGGACGCGGAAATCGAAGCCCATCGCGCCGCTCGCGAAGCAGCCCAGCAGGCTTACCAGGGAGGTGCCGTGAGCCTGCGGGAAGTGCTCGACGAAGATCAGCAGCTGCTCGAAGCACGTGACCAGCAGGCCCTATTGGCGGCCAACGATGCCCGCGCTGCTGTAGCTACCTTCCGTGCGCTGGGTGGGGGGTGGTGAAAAGCGCCGCAGAGCCTTACGCAGAATGTCCCCAATTGCCGGTTTGGGCAGTGCGCCGGTGAAAAAGTCGACGACTTGCAGGTCAGGGTCGTCCACCAGGCTCTTGAGTAGCGTATTGCCCCCATGAACCTGTCGAAAGGTGCTCGCCGATTCAAAACAGAACGCCGGCCCGAGGGCCGGCGTTTTCATCTGCCTTCGCGGGATCAGCGCTCGATGGCCAGGGCCACGCCCATGCCGCCGCCGATGCACAGGGTCGCCAGACCCTTCTTCGCGTCGCGCTTGATCATCTCGTGCAGCAGGGTCACCAGCACGCGGCAGCCGGAGGCGCCAATGGGGTGGCCGAGGGCGATGGCGCCGCCGTTGACGTTGACCTTGGCCATGTCCCAACCCAGCTCCTGGCTCACCGACAGGGCCTGCGCGGCGAAGGCCTCGTTGGCTTCGATCAGGTCGAGGTCGGCCAGGCTCCAGCCGGCCTTCGCCAGGCAACGGCGGGTGGCATCCACCGGGCCGATGCCCATGATCGCTGGGTCGACGCCGGCATTGGCGTAGCCCTTGATCCGCGCCAGCACGGGCAGGCCCAGGGCCTCGGCCTTGGCCGCGCTCATCAGCACCACGGCGGCGGCGCCGTCGTTGAGGGTGGAGGCGTTGCCGGCGGTGACGCTGCCGTCCTTCTTGAAGGCCGGTTTCAGCTTGGCCAGGGACTCGGCGGTGGTGCCGGCGCGCGGGCCTTCGTCGGTCTCGAAGGCGACGGGCTCGCCCTTGCGCTGCGGGATCAGGATCGGGGTGATCTCGTCCTTGAAACGCCCGGCCTCGATGGCGGCGGCGGCCTTCTGCTGGGAAGCGGCGGCAAAGGCGTCCTGCTGCTCGCGGGTGAGGCCGTATTTCGCCACCAGGTTCTCGGCGGTGACGCCCATGTGGTAGTCGTTGAAGGCATCGGTCAGGCCGTCGTGGATCAGGCTGTCCAGCGCCTTGGCATGGCCCATGCGCAGGCCGGTACGGGCGGCCGGCAGGATGTAGGGCGCCAGGCTCATGCTCTCCTGGCCGCCGGCGATGATCACCTCGGCGTCGCCGCAGCGGATCGCCTGGATGCCCAGGTGCAGGGCCTTGAGGCCGGAGCCGCAGAGCTTGTTCAGGGTCATGGCCGGCACCGCATGGGGCAGGCCGGCGAGCACGGCGGCCTGGCGCGCCGGGTTCTGCCCGGCACCGGCGGTG
Organism: Metapseudomonas cellulosilytica; assembly: GCF_049334135.1. NCBI lineage: Bacteria > Pseudomonadati > Pseudomonadota > Gammaproteobacteria > Pseudomonadales > Pseudomonadaceae > Metapseudomonas > Metapseudomonas cellulosilytica. The sequence continues at coordinate 67,559 of NZ_JBHZGN010000031.1, forward strand.
AGCACCTGGCCGAGGATCACTTCATCGACCTGCTCGCCCTTGAGGCCGGTCTGCGCCAGCAGCTGGCGGATCACCGCGGCGCCCAGTTCGTGGGCGGGGATGTTGGCCAGGGCGCCCTGGAAGCTGCCGATGGCGGTGCGGGTGGCGGCGACGATGACGACGTCTTGCATCATTGGAACTCCTGGAAGCGGCACGGACCCCACGGAATCACGAGTCGGTCCGAACAGATAAAAAAGCGCGGCCCGAAAGCAAACTGGGCCGCGCTACACGCTAAAGGGTCAGAACTGCTCGGCGGCCAGGCCGAAGAGCGGCTCGCTGCCGGCGCGAATGCTGGCTTCCAGCGACAAGGTGCGTGGCAGCAGGCGGCGGAAGAAGAAGTCGGCGGTGGCCAGCTTGGCGCTGTAGAAGGCTTCGTCCTCGCTGCGACGGGCTTCAGCCGTGGCGGCCATCCGCGCCCACAGGTAGGCGTAGGCGACGTAGCCGAACAGATTCAGGTAGTCCACCGAGGCGGCGCCGACCTCGTTGGGATTGCTCTTGGCCTGCTCCAGCAGCCAGCCGCTGACCGTCTCCAGTCGTTCCAGTGCCACCAGCAGATCGCTGCCGTAGGGGGCTTCGTGATGCTGGGCGAAACTGCGCGCCTCGGCGCAGAACAGGCGCAGTGCCGCGCCACCGTTGGCGACCACCTTGCGGCCCAGCAGGTCCAGGGCCTGGATGCCGTTGGTGCCTTCGTAGATCTGCGCGATACGCACGTCGCGCACCAGCTGCTCCTGGCCCCATTCGCGGATGTAGCCGTGGCCGCCAAAAACCTGCTGACCAAGCACACAGCTGTCCAGGCCGGTGTCGGTGAAGAAGGCCTTGGCCACCGGAGTCAGCAGTGCCACCAGGGCTTCGGCGTGCTGGCGCTCATCGGCGTCATCGGCGTACTTGGCCAGGTCCAGCTGCTGCCCGACATAGCAGGCGAAGGCGCGGCCGCCTTCGGTCATGGCTTTCATGGTCAGCAACATGCGGCGCACGTCGGGGTGGTGGATGATCGGGTCCGCGGCCTTGTCCTTCGCCACCGGGCCGCTGGGGGCGCGGCTCTGGAGGCGTTCGCGGGCGTAAGTCACGGCATTCTGGTAGGACGCTTCGGCGCAGCCGATGCCCTGGATGCCGATCGACAGGCGCTCGTAGTTCATCATGGTGAACATGGCCGCCAGGCCCTTGTTGGCCTCGCCCACCAGGTAGCCGATGGCGCCGTCGAAGTTCATCACGCAGGTGGCGGAGGCCTTGATGCCCATCTTGTGTTCGATGGAGCCGCAGCTCACGGCATTCGCCGCACCGAGGGAGCCATCGGCGTTCACCATCCGCTTGGGCACCAGGAACAGGGAGATACCCTTGGGACCGGCGGGGGCGTCGGGCAGCTTGGCCAGCACCAGATGGATGATGTTCTCGGTAAGGTCCTGCTCACCGCCGGTGATGAAAATCTTGGTGCCGCTGATGCTGTAGCTGCCGTCAGCCTGGGGTTCGGCTTTGGTGCGGATGATGCCGAGGTCGGTGCCGGCGTGGGGCTCGGTGAGGCACATGGAGCCGGCCCAGACGCCTGCGTACATGTTCGGCAGGTAGGCTTCCTTCAGTTCGGCGCTGGCGTGGGCCTCGATGGCCAGGCAGGCGCCGGACGTGAGCGCGGAGTAAAGAGCGAAGCTGGAGTTCGCTGCGTAGACCATTTCCTCGAACTGCACGCCGAGCATCTTCGGCATGCCCATGCCGCCGAACTCCGGATTGCCGGACAGGCCCACCCAGCCGCCTTCCGCGTAGGTGGCATAGGCCTCCTTGAAGCCCGCCGGGGTGGTGACGACGCCGTCCTGCCACTTCGCGCCCTCCTCATCGCCGCTGCGATTGAGCGGAGCGAGCAGTTGCCCGGTGACTTTGGCCGCTTCTTCCAGAATGGCGTCGGCGGTGTCCGCATCGACACGTTCGGCCAGCGCGGGCAGGCGCGCCCAGAGTGACGGGGCGTCGAACACTTCGTGCAGGATGAAACGGCTATCACGCAGGTTTGCGGAGTATTGCGGCACGGCGAAATCCTCTTGATTGAAGGGGGTGGCGGTTCTCGATGTGGCTCAGCAGCTGCGAGATCGCCCCGAGCGTCAGGTTCTCCAGCAGCGCCAGACGCTCGGTCTCGGGCAGGCTGCTGTGATTCATCCAGGTGGGCATCTGCTCCAGCAGGTGCGCTATTGCTTGTCCGGTCGATTGGCGTAGTGCCGGATCAATGTCCGGTCCGATCCCGAATTGCTGCAGCAAGCACTGCTGGAATCGGTCTCGTAGTTCGCCGATACGCTGCTGATGGGCCGGCCCGAGGCAGCGCGCCTCGCTCATGGCCAGCTGGAAATGCAGCGGACGGCGTTGATATAGCCGCAACAGGGAGGCGGTGAGGTTGCGAACCACTTCAAGGGGAGGCGTGCCCTGGACACGACGCGCAAGCAAGGCGAGCAGCCCTTCGTAATGCTCCTCGATGAACTCGAAAAGCAGGTCTTCCTTGCTGCTGCAGTGGTGATACAAAGCTCCCGCAGTAAGCTCCAGGTGTGCAGCGAGCTCGCGCAGGCTCACCTGGCCGAAGCCTTTGCTGGCGAATAGTTCCAGCGCCCTTTCCCGGTTGCGCTCGAAGCGGGAGAGCGTCGAGACACTTCGAACCGGTGGAGTGGATGCACTGTGACTGGGTGAATTGAATGAGGCCATCAGAATATTCCGCATTGCCGGTGAAACTGGCCAAGCACTGATGCGTTCGACCCTATGCCGAAGAGTCTAGGCAGACCAGGCGAGTTGGCCTATGCCCAAACTGCACCACTCGACCGTGTAGTTTTTGCCACTGGCGGTTCACCGTGTCCCGCTCTGAATTATCATTCTGGCGAACAAGGGAAAGAGGCCAAGCGGCCGAACGAGGTGCGGAGAAGGATGCGAGAACAGGATTCGGTAGCCGTCTATCTCGTCAAGTCAGCACTCCACAGCCTGGAAGCACGCCCTGAGCGGGTGAAGGCCATGCTCGCGGAGGCCGGGATCGACCCTGGGCAGCTCGATATTCCCGAGGCGCGCCTGCCGGCGGCAGCGGTCACCCAGTTCTGGCTGGCCATGACCCGGGAACTCGAGGATGAATTCTTCGGCTTCGACTCCCACGGATTGCCGAGGGGCAGCTTCGCCTTGATCTGTCGCGGGCTCATCCAGGAGCCGACGGTAGGCAAGGCATTGCGCCAGTGCCTGAACTACCTGGGACTCTTCCTGCATGACATCCGCGGCAGCCAGAGCCTGCGCGGCGGGCAGGCCGTGATCACCCTGGAGTCGTCGGCCTGCAAGCCCGCCATCCGTAGCAGCGCGGAAGAGATCTACCTCAGCATCGTGCTGGGCGTCCTCTGCTGGCTGGCGGGAAGACGCATTCCGCTGGATTGGACGCGCTTCGGCTTTCCACGTCCCTCCCAGGGCGCCGACCCCCTGCTCTGGGGGCCGCTCCTGGAGTTCGAAGTCGAGCACACCGAAGTGGCGTTCGATGCGACCTACCTCGACCTTCCGGTCGTGCAGGACCTGCCGGCCCTGAAGCAATTCCTGCGTACATCGCCCCAGTGGCTGGTGGTGCGTTTTCGCAATGAGTCGAGCCTGGCATCGCAGGTTTTCCGCCGGCTACGCAAGATTCGCGATTCGGAATGGCCGACGCTGGTCGATCTGGCCCGCGAATGGGGAATGCAGGCGGCGGCCTTTCGCCGCCAGCTGGAGAGGGAAGGCTTCAGCTACCAGGAGATCAAGCACGAGGTTCGGCGGGCCATTGCCTTCGAACTGTTGCGGGATGAGCGGTTCAGCATCAGCGAAATCGCGATTCTCGCCGGTTTTCAGGAGCCCAGCGCGTTCCACCGGGTGTTTCGGCGGTGGACGGGGGAAAGCCCCGGCCAGTTCCGCAAGCGGATGAAGTAGAGAATCCAGCCGGAGGGCGCCCTCCCAACCGCCGGTGCGCGCGGCGCACCCTACCTGGCCAATTCTCCCTCAATTGCCTGCCGACACGCCCCGGTCGATCGCCATATCCGCCCCGGTGATCGAGCGCGCGCCGTTCTGGCAGAGGAAGAAGGCCAATTCGGCAACCTCTTCTGGCTGGATGAAGCAGGCGCGATCACCCTGGGGGTACTTCGCCAGCAGCTCGCGGTAGTAGCCCTCGGGGTCGCCCTGGCCGTATTGCTCGGCCTGGAACTTCAGCATCGGCGTCTCGATATCGCCCGGCGACACCGCGTTGCAGCGCACGCCGAAGGGCGCCAGGTCCAGGGCAAGGGTCTTGCTCAGCAGGGTCACGCCGCCCTTGCTGGCGCAATAGGCCGCCGCGTTGCGATTGCCCTGGCGGCCGGCGTCGCTGGAGATGTTGACGATGGCGCCTTCGCTCGCCTTCAGGTGCGGGATAGCGGCAGCGCACATGAAGAAGGTGGCCTTCAGGTTCACGTCCAGGACCAGGTCGAAATCCGCTTCGCTGAAGCTTTCCACCGGCCCTTCCCGCCAGACGCCAGCGGCGTTCACCAGGGCATCCAGGCGGCCGAATGCCGCGAGCGCCGCGGCGACCGCATCCGTGCAGGTCGCGGGCCGGCGGATGTCGCCGGCAAAGATGCCGCAAGCCGGGTGTTCCGCCTGCAGGCGCGCCAGTCCCTGGGCATCCAGGTCGGTGGCGAACACCTGCCAGCCGCCCTGGAGGAAGCGCTGCACCAGCGCGCGGCCGACACCGCCGGCGGCGCCAGTGACAAGAACTACGGAGGTGCTCATGCTGCTGTTCCCCCTCAAGGCGCCTTGTTTTCGATCAGACAGTTGCCGCCGTCCACCACCAGCAGTTCGCCGGTGATGTAGCTGGCTTCCGGCGACGCCAGGAAGGCGACCGCTGCGGCCACTTCCTCCGGGCGGCCGGCGCGACCGATGGGCACATAGCTGGCCGCGTGCTTTTCCTCCTCGGTGCTGGAGCCGGTGGCAATCCAGCCAGGGGCCACGCTGTTCACCGTGATGCCCTGGCGCGCGACCTCCAGCGCCAGCCCCATGTTCAGCCCCACCATGCCGGCCTTGGCGGCGCTGTAGGCGGCTTCTCCCGGATTGCTACCACGGGTGCCGGTGGTCGAACTGATGTTGACGATGCGCCCGTAACCCTGCGCCTGCATGCCCGGCAGCAGCGCACGGCTGAGCAGGAAAGCGGTGGTCAGGTTGCGGGTGATGGACAGGTTCCAGGTGTCGAGGTCCATGCTGGCCACCTCCGCGAAGGGCTCGGGGCTGCCCTGCATGGCCATGCCGGCGTTGTTCACCAGGATATCGACGCGCCCCCAGAGTGACTCGGCCCAATTGGCGAGCTCGCGTACCTGCTGCTCATCGGTCAGGTCCGCCGCCCTCCCCTGCGCCTCGAATCCTTCGGCGCGCAGTTCCGCCACCCGCTCGGCGATGCGCGCGCTGCTGGCAGTCACTATGAGCTTCGCGCCCGCCGCCCCCAGCCTGCGGGCGATCGCCATGCCGATGCCCAGTTCACTGCCGGCGCCGCTGATCAGCGCCACCTGCCCTTGCCAACCTGTTTTCGTCATTTCCCGGCTCCTTCAAGGTTTTGCTCGTTGAACTGGAAATTACGTGCACGGGCCTGATAGAAAAAGACAACCGTCATCAGGAAAACTGAAAACACCATGGCTTTTTCCAGCGAATCCCTGAAGGTCTTCCTCGCCGTGCTCGACGGCGGCTCCTTTTCCGCCGCCGCTCGCAAGCTCGGGCGCGTGCCTTCTGCGGTCAGCATGGCCATTGCGCAACTGGAGGCCGAACTGGACATGCCCCTGTTCGACCGCGCCACCCGCAAGGCCCTGCCGACTCCCGCCGCCAGGGCGCTGGAGCCCCAGGCCCGGCAGGTGGCGAGCCAGCTGAACCTGCTGGACGCCCATGCGCTGCAACTGCACCAGGGCCTGGAACGCCGCCTGGTACTGGCCATGGCGCCGGAACTGCAGACCGGCGTCTGGAGCAGGCCCCTGACGGTCCTCGCCGGCGAATTCCCGACGCTGGAAATCGAAGTGCGCTCCGCGTCGCAAGCGGAGGCCGTGCGCATGCTGCATGAAGGCAGCGTGCATCTGGCGCTGGTGTTCGAGCGGCCGGGCATCGACGAGCGCGAGGCGTTCCTGGAAGCCGGCAGTCAGCTGCTGGTGGCCGTCGCCGCGCCGGGCTATCCGGCCGCCGCTGAACGCCTGCCGCTGGGCGAGGCGCAGATGGCCGATACCCGGCAGATCATAGTCGCCAGCGGCGAACCCACGGCCTCCGACCCGCAGATCCTGTTGTCCCACCGGGTCTGGCTGACCGACAGCTACCTGGCGACCCTCGATCTGGTGCAGGCCGGCCTGGGCTGGGCCTATCTGCCCCAGCCGCTGGTGCAACCGCTGATCGCGGGCGGCGCGCTCAGGGAAGTCGCCTTCGACAATATGGCCAGCCAGATGCGCCTGTGGGTGGATATCGTCTGGGTCAAGAACCGCCCCCTGGGCCTTGGCGCCAAGCGCTACCTGGAGCTGATGCGCGAGCAGCTCAAGGTCGGGCCACGGCGCGCCTGAGTCACGCGACGTAGTACGCCCCGGGACAGGCATTCGCCAAGGTCACGAACGGCCATTTCAGATTCAGCGACACGAACCCGGTGGACCGGAGCGCCAACTTGGCGGACCATGGCCGACATTCCACGGTCTAAGTCCTTGGCCACATTGCGCCCCCGCCCTGACGTGTCCGTCAGCGCAAGCCACCGGCCAATCAGCAACGCAGGGCTGTCCAGCCCGACGTAGCGTCTGCCAACCCCTTTCAACGGGGAGCGCCCAGCCTCACCAGCCAGGCGCTCGCTCCACGCCGCCCGCGGTACTCGCGGCGCCCATCCATAGGGAGGCACCCAGATGAAGATCGTCGTCATTGGTGGAACCGGCCTGATAGGCACCCAACTCTGCAAGAACCTGCGCGAGCGAGGTCATGAAGTCCTCGCCGCCTCGCCGAAATCCGGCGTCAACGCGGTCACCGGTGAAGGCCTGCAGCAAGCGCTGGCCGGTGCCGACGTCGTGGTCGACGTCGCGAATTCCCCGTCCTTCGAAGATGCCGCCGTGCTGGAGTTCTTCGAGAAATCCGGACGCAACCTGGCCGCGGCGGAAAAAGCCGCCGGGGTGAAACATCACGTCGCTCTCTCCGTCGTCGGCACCGAGCGGATGCTGGAGAGTGGCTACTTCCGCGCCAAGATGGCCCAGGAGAAGCTGATCAAGGGCTCGGGCATTCCCTATTCCATCCTGCGGGCCACGCAGTTCTTCGAGTTCATCGGCGCCATTGCGCAGTCCGGCACCGAGGGCAGCACCGTTCGCATGCCCGCCGCCGCATTGCAGCCGATCGCCTCGGCCGACGTCGCGGCGGCATTGGCCACGGTCGCCGAGCAAGCTCCGAGCAACCAGACCACCGAAGTTGCCGGACCCGATCGCAAGCCGGTTGCCTCCTTCGTCAGGACCTACCTGCAGCACAACGGCGACCAGCGGGAGGTGATCGCCGATGAGCAAGCCACCTACTTCGGTGCACTGATCGACGATCGGTCGCTGACGCCCGGCGCCAACCCGACCCTCGGCGCGATCCACTTCGACGCCTGGCTCAAGAGCGCGGCGGCGCGGCGTTGACCCGCAATCCGAAATCAGGAGAGCTCCATGGGAATCCAACATCTGCCTGCTCTGCTGGTCCTGCTCTGCACCTGCCTGGCCATGGCGCAGGACAAGGCAACCAGCGCTCCACCGCCGGTCGTCGAAACCGTGATGGTCAAGGCGCTACCCGAGTACCCCGGCAAGGAAGTGCTGATGATTACCGTCGAATACCCGCCTGGCGGTGCCGATCCGGTCCATCGTCACGACGCGCACGGCTTCATCTATGTACTCGAAGGCACCATCGTCATGGGGGTGCAAGGAGGTGAGGAAGTTACCCTGACGCCCGGGCAAAGCTTCCATGAAGGCCCGGCGGACGTGCATACGGTCGGCCGCAACGCCAGCCAGGAGAAACCCGCCAAGTTCCTGGTCTTCCTGCTCAAGGACATCGGCAAGGATCCCGTTATCCTCGTCGAGTGAGCCAGGCGCGGGGGGGGGGGGGGGGGGGGGGGGGGGGGGGGG
>NZ_JBHZGN010000032.1:0-63207 GCF_049334135.1 Metapseudomonas cellulosilytica
TGGTCGGTATCGGCGAAGCGTTGATCAGCGCGCAGGCTGGCGATATTTTCAAACATGCTCATCACCGTACTCACACGCCATGAGCCGCGAGGCGGGCCGCGTACCAACGGGAGAACTGATCGACGTAGCTCTCGGTAAAGGCCGAGAACGGGCCCGGCGAGTACGCCGGATCCTGAGTGCCGCTGTGCGTGATAGCTACCAGGTTTGCATCCTGCTGATTGGTGGCCATCCACACTTCGGTCAGGGTCTGGCGGTCATAATCGACGCCTTCCACGGCATCAGCATGTACCAGCCATTTGGAGCGGACCAAGGTCTTGTCCGGGGCCAGCGGTATGATGTAGCTGATCACCGCATGATCGCTCATCACATGGGTCCAGGAGTTATGGGTCCACATATGCGTGTCACCCAGATCGCGACGAGTCAGGTTGCCGAACAGCTTGGTGCAAGCGACCTTGGTATCGATGGTCTGCGACTCGCCATGGCCTGCGATCACCAGACGCTGGGTGCGGAACTGAGTCACGGCGTTTTCGTCGAGGTATTCGACGGGGGCGCAAAGATGACCTTGGCTTTCCCAGTTAGTCTGCGCATTGGTATTGCGCTGGAAGTACTCTTCCAGAGCCAGGAGCGAGTCTTCGCCCATTCCGTCGGTGCAGAAGCCGAAATCTTCCGGCAGGAACGACGCGGTCAGCTCCGGATGGGTGGCCGCGCAGTGGTAGCACTCGCGGTTGTTTTCCATCACCAATTTCCAGTTGCCGTTCTCAATAATTTCAGACTCAAAGGCAATCTTGGTGTTGGTCAGGTCATAAGGCGCGAAACGCGCCGCCATGGTTTGTTCCAGTACGGAAATATCTTCAGGCGGGTTGTCACCCAGGCAGACAAAGATATGCGTTCCAACAACCTTGCAATGCACCGGAATTAGGCTGCGACACTTCGAATCGAAGTCCTTGCCCATGTGCGCAGCGTGCTTAAGACTACCGTCCAGATCATAGGTCCACTGGTGGTACGGGCAGACAAGCATACCCACGGTGGACTTACCGGCATCTTTGAGCCGGGCACCGCGGTGACGACAAACATTGCGGAAAGCGCGGACCTGCTCATCATCGTCCCGCACCAGGATGATCGAGGACTTGCCGATGTCGATGGTCGAAGCATCGCCGGGTTCGGCGACATCGGCGGTAACACCAACAAGAATCCAGTGTTTGGTGAAAAAGATATCCACGTCTGTGTCGAAAATATCTTCTCGGCCAAAAAGCTCACCAGGCATACCTTGGCCTGGTTGACGTTGATTCACGAGTTCACGATGAGTTTTAACGGGCGCAATGTTCATTATTATCCTCAGGCACTTTGTCAGGACATCACGGATGACGTGAAAAAGTATCCGAAGACCTCAAAAAAGCGTCAACGCGCTTAATTTTACGTGTCACATTACCTAAAGTTATGCGTGCAGAATCAGTAGGCCGAAGTGGAGCTTTTCCCGCAGCAGCCATTCGATCAGCGTTAGAAATTGCCTGTCATCTATCCCCGATCCCCAGGGTGGCGAGTCGACTTTGGCTGCAGCTGCAAGGACATCGACCCCTCCGCGAAAGCTCGACGGTCCCACCTTTAGAATGATCTGAAACCTTCCGCGCTAATCACGCACGCACACTGGCATCACCGGAAAAGGATCCCTGGCAGTGGCTACATGGCGAATCAACCATTGCCCCTCGCCTGCTGCCAGCGTGTCGTGATCACTTCAGACCGTTCTCTCGGAGAATAGTGTCGAAGGTGCCATCTGCCTTGATGGTGGCCAGTCCCTTGTTGAATGCATCGACGATGGCCTTGTGGCGCGGATTCTTCAAACTGCTGGCCACGTGCATCTGCTGGCTGGACAAACCGTTATGGGTGAACTCGATCTTTTGCATTAGGTCGGGGGCATTGTTCTTGATGATCCAGCGGGCAACGAATTCGTCCTCTAGCGTCAAGTCGAGCCGCCCGCGAACCAGCTTCTTGACGTTTTGCAGGACTTGGGAAACCTCGGGCCGAGCGAAATTGGTGGCATTGAGGAATTCGTCGCCGTAGCCATACCCTTTGACAATGCCCACTGTTTTTCCAGTCAGACTCCCCAGTCCATCGTATTCAAACGGGTCGCCTTTACGCTTGATGAACTTTATCTCGTTCTTCAAATAGGGTTCGCTAAACAGCAGGAACGCCGCCCGTTCTTGCGTCCACCAAGCATTGGGCAGGATGTCATACTCGCCGCTTTTCACTCCGCTGAGCGCTCGCGCCCAGGGAACGAAGCGCATGTCGACCGTATAGCCTTGACTGGCAAACGCTGCCCGAACAATTTGCAGGCAGATGCCCTGTGCAGGATGGGTCGGGTCTGCAAAGGGGGGATATGAGTCAGCTGCTGCAATGATTTTCTGAGACCAGGCAGGAGCGGAGAACAACAGACAGAGCAACAGGACAAGAACACGCCGCATACGCTTCTCCTCAACAGTGGAGAAAAGCTATGTTCAGTAGTTTAGTCAAACTGCCCCTCGTAACGGGTCTCTTTCGGCCAAAATCTGCCATTTGCGGCGAACTTCTCTCGCCCCATAGCGGCCCCGTAAGCAATCTATAAAGCAGGAAGTATAAAGCTGCCGGTTTGCTCTTCGAATAAAAAGCCCGACTTAAGGTCGGGCTGTAAGTTATGGCTTGCGACTGATCGGGGGAACTACTGGCGGCGGCGGCGGCGGCGGTGGGCGAACATCACCACGAACATTTCTAGTTGGTGGCGGCGGTGGCGGCGGTGGCTTTTGACTCATGTTGCCTCCTAAAGAGTAGGGAATTTGGCAATCGCATAGGCAATCGCAGCAAAGGTCGTCGAGATAATTACTGCCATGTTGCAGAAATATAAGCTGGAAGATTTTCTGTCGTTATTTATCGTCGAGATAGAAGCGCAGTCCATGTAATCCAAATATAGCTTTCGCCTAATCTCTGCGGTGACAATGGAGTCGCAATCAACGTCGGCCGCATAGTAGGCAAGTAGCTGTTGTCGCCAGTCTTCTAAATCGTTCGGGGTGACTATGGCCCGATCCATCTTCCCCAGTAGCGCATCTGTAAAAAAATACGCTCCGAGGAATAAGAAACAGATGGAGACAGCCAGCACAGTCCAAAACCAGATTGTCAACCCTAGCTCTAGCTTCTTGTAATCCGTGCTGACGACCACTGCATAGAAACCAACAACGGCAACCATCACGGCGAGCGGGATATTGAGTCGAGAGAAAATTTGTTCCTTGCGCTGTTGCTCATGAAAGTAAATTTTCTCGTAGTGGGCAAACAACTCTTGTTGATTCATGAGCCTCCCTTCAATTTACAATTCGATAATGCTTATGTGAATTGCTAAGCTGCCCGCTATTTCTCCTATATGAGGCTCTTCGATGCTAACCTTCTATAGTGTTCGCCAAGTGCTGTGAGGCGGACAGTCTTGCTTTCCATTGCAGCATGCCACATGTGCGGTGCACCCTCTGGGACAAGAAGCCCTACTCGGTTGTACTTCTGCAGGATTTTGAAAACGGCGTTGTGATCCGGATTAGGTGCCGGAATGCCTTGAGGATTCGTTGCCCACGACTCATGCCGTTCTGGCTCATATGTGGGATCAAGTTGGAGTTGAAAGCCTGCGGCCGGAAAGAACTCTGAGATTCGACGCAACTCAGCGAGCTCCAATGGAGGCTGTACTTTCCGCAAGGAAACGAAACGCTTAACATTAGTCTTGAAAACGGGGCGCTGCGACCATGGTCCAAGCGACTGGTCTACGTGTGCATAGACACCTCCTGGTGTTACGTCACCAACGAGGTTCGCCGCAGCACCACCAAGTGCGTCCACGAGCAAACTGGTGAAGACTCCCGCTCCATCCTCCTCGGTTGCATACTGCTCCGCTGTCGAAGCTGTGAGAATGGTTACGCCATCGCTAATCTCAGCAACCTTCTGTTGCAGTGCGCTTCCTCCTGCGATGCCACTATGACAGCTATCCAGAACAATCACTCGGTTCTGGACCTTCGACTGGTTTGCCATGGTCATGATCTCGGCCAACGGCACGCCATCATTTCCTGTTTTCACCTCGGAGGAGCATAGGTAGCCGCCCGTTGCTTCGATGTGACCGTGACCGGCAAAGTAAAAGAGAGATACCTCGCCATCACCTTCGAAGAGACTTTCGATGGCCTGCCGAAGATCATCTCTCCCAACCATATCGCTTGGCCCAGTGGCCGTTAGATGCTTCACACCGAAATTCACTGAACCATCGGCGTGTCGGTCAAGCATTGCCTTAACCGCGAATGAGTCGTTGACGCAGCCATGGAGAGACGAGACGTTGGAGTAGTGATCAATGCCGACAACGAGAGCTTTACGCATCAGAGGCTATCAATCCAGTTGGCGATGTTGTCCCAAGTCCAAACCATCGTATTCACTCCGGCGAGGTCAGTGCGATCATCCTTATAGGCCCAAATCCCACGAATTTTCTTTTTCTCTTCCTTGGCGCACTGAATCTCCCACTTCTGCCCACTGGATTTGAGGGAATTCTTGCTGACGATCACCAGTACGCCATCTGACCTAAGAATGCGAGTGCGCACCTTCTTTTTCCACTCGTCGTCGTAGGCTTCTTTTACCGACATATCTACGTACTCAAAGGGCGAGTCCGTATGCAGAGACTGCCCCTTGATCATGTCGCGGATGCGAGCATCCTCGATTGCAAAAGCAACGAAGACAACTTTCTTTTCGGCCATGGCAAAACTCCTTTTAATGGCTTCGACTAAATTACTGCACAACTAATAGGCGGTTCCTGCTGGGCGCGAACGGCAGGTATTGGTAAAATTGCCAAACTACCTATGTAGCCAAACTGAATCCACCTTCCACAAGGGGCGTACAGGAGTAGGTCCATTTAGAGACCACTAGACCCCCAATACTACTGGAACTCTACAGGGCGAATTACAGCGCATCTGCAACTCTGTAGCCTTGATCAGTCAGCTCGAAAATTTGCCCCTTTCCTCCTCGCGACCGGACAAGTCCATGGTTCTCCAACTGCTCCAACGCACCTTCCCATAGCGCAATTTCCCGGCGCCCACCATCGCCAATAATATTTTTCCCGTTAACTTGTATTTCAGTTCCGCCTATATGGCCCAAGTGCAAAATAACACCACCCCGGTCCAGCGATGCTTCCTTCAGGAGTATCTTGGCCTCTTTTGACAGTCCCGGCGATGCGGAGGCAGCAAGAGAGATCGACGGGATGCCGAGGGAAACCGAACCGGCCTCCCCCAACAAGTCGTTCATATGCATGGCGAGGTGTTTGTTTAAATCTTCGGCGAACTGCGTAATGTCGGCAAACTGGTGATAAAGGCCACGAGATTTACAAGACTCCTTGAATTCCTGCAGCCGGTCGTACTCTTCGCGGACAACTGACGCCATCGCAACCGGTTCCTCGGAGAAGTAGAGGAGAGTTGGTTTTCCGGCTTCAATATGTCGCTCGATCTCTTCAACGCTTCCGCTTGCATATCCCTCGGTTGGCGTCCCGAGGCGCGTCCAAAAGACACCCACCAAAATATCGGCATCAGCGAGCAGCTTGTCGTTGATGATGTCTTGCGCAGGACGTCCCATATTTGGGGCCGAATTGGTTTCCCACCCTAGAGCAAACAGAATTGCCTTACGATGCTTCGTATGGATTTCGTTCCACACGCGCACCGAGCTTCTGACCTGGGCTCGCGCCGCGCTCACGTCACCGGGCGATGCGATAAACACGTTGTACAGCGTCACTCCATAACTCATGCTTCCCTTCTCCTCGGGTGAACGAGCCCCCTTTATACCAACGGAGCGGCGCGGCCAAAAGCCATCAGAGATGGTAATTGATACGTGGAGCCTAGATTGCGTGGTGGCTGGGCCTGGCTGAATCTCGCGCACAAGGTCATCCGCCCCCTGCTTCGTAGGTAAGGCGCCTTCATGTCGACTTAGGCCATTTCATAGGCAACCGAGAGATTGGTTCAGATCAGTCATCAACACGTTGCACTGGCCGCCGACGAAGTTGTTGAAAGTGATCCGCCTTTCGACCGTGCTGTTATCTCTTCCGTTCGTGGACGGTCATCAACGTTCGTTTAGGGTGGGCTCCGGCCAGGCGCGACCCGCAGAAGCCAGCCACTTCCCGCTAATCCGCCGGTTTGGGGTACTACGAATGGCCTACTCGCTCATGCCGGCGAAGTAGGTTTTGGCCAGAGCTGTAGCATTTTGATCGTGATGGTCCAGTCTTCGTGGATTCAGACAGCGAAGCTACCGCACGTCGTTCTCTAGCGACCTCCACAGTTCGAGTATCGTCTGGTTGGGGTTACTTATCGATCTGAACGACCAGATTTCCAGCTCGGCACTCCATCCCTCGCCGGCGCGTACTAACCTGCCAGCAGCGATCACCTCTTCGACAGCCAACTCCGGCTGCCAACTGATTCCATAGCCTTCCCGAGCCATTCTCATGAGATGCATGGCCATGTCCGCCTCGTAGAAACGCTTGAGATGCGGTTGCTGGCTTTCACCTCTGAAGATGATCTCCACTACACGCCCCAGAAACGAGGTGGCCGTGTAAGCAAGGTAAAGAATGGGGTTCACCGACGAGCCGGGCAGTTGGAACAGCGGTTTCCCATCCGCATCTGGCGCCGATACCGGAATGAACGCGTCGGCTCCCAGTCGAAGTCCAATAAACTTGTCGGGATCGAGAAAGATGGGGGGCTTGAGGATGGCTGTACCCAATCATCAAGTCGCAGTTTCCTTCGGCCAAGGCAATCACCGCGTCGTGCACATTCGCTGCCAGGACATGGGCGTTGAAATAGCCATTCCGCCGTTGGAATTCGACAAACCACTTGGGTACGAAGGTCATGGACAGCGTATGGCCTGCCACCACCTGGATTGAGCGCCCGGGCATGCGATCACCTCGTCGCAGTGCAGATCGCAGCTCCATGAAAGTCGTCAGCGCATTCTTGCCGGCGGCGTATTGGTATTGCAGGCAGGGTGTGAAGGCCTGACGGACCAATGCCTCTTGCCATCGATTGCCAAGCGTGGCGTGGTTGCCATACCCACGCCGCAGAACAACCCGCCCAAACTGGGCAACCACCCGAAGTGCATGGTCCAAAATCTCGGG
This sequence comes from Metapseudomonas cellulosilytica, assembly GCF_049334135.1. Classification (NCBI taxonomy): domain Bacteria; kingdom Pseudomonadati; phylum Pseudomonadota; class Gammaproteobacteria; order Pseudomonadales; family Pseudomonadaceae; genus Metapseudomonas; species Metapseudomonas cellulosilytica. The sequence goes on from NZ_JBHZGN010000032.1 coordinate 7,130, forward strand.
CGGTACGTTGTCGCAATCTACGAGTACAGCGACGCGTAGGTCGCTATCTGAGTGACTCGTATTCATTCCCCGACTCCCTCATTAAACCAAATTCCGAACGTATGGCTGGGGCCCACTCTTACATAGGGAAGAGGTCGATACCGAGTACCTTCTTGACCTGACGCTTGTGATAGATATCGCGAGGAGCCAGAGCTGCTCGAGGCGCGTGGCGATTCGTTATGTAAGCTTCGACATGTCTGTAGAGGGACAGGAAAAACAGCTCCAGTGCGTTGATCTCCATTCCCTCTAGATCCTCGAAGAAGTACGACAGGTAGCCCGCCCCGTCGCGATCATGGATAACGTAATTCCGCTCGAGGTGGTAGGACCTATCGAGGCCCGTGATCTCGTCCGGCAAGAAGTGAAAAGTATCGTGGTCGAAGTCATCGCGGCCATCGAGGTGCGGATAGGTATCGAAGTAATCGTGCAACAACGCGAGTTTTGGGGCGTTGAACATGAACAGATAGGTCCGTGTATGTGATTCTAGGGCCTCGAAACTAGCGAAATAACGAATAACATCGTGGAATGTTTTTTTATTGATAGAAGTCTTGACCTCAAGAACAGCGATCACTGCTTCTGCCGGAACAACCACCAGCCCTCCAACCTGATAGAACGGTGCATACAAGTGGGCATCGTAGATCAGAATGTCACATTGCTTGGAGATTCCGCCGTCTTTATCGAGGATGAATCCTTGGTTGACGCTGACCAGTTGCGGGAGATGCTCCTTAAGAAATTGACGCAGCACTTCTTCGGCCAGCGCACCGGTCGTGGGGTTGTGTCGAGTGATGTAGGCCTTTGCCTGCATAATTTTGCTGTGCAGTTCTTGGCCGATGTATTCGAAGTACTGACTCATCCAGGGTCTATTCCTCTTGCGACGTCTTCCGCCACTACCATCGAGAGCTTTGTGTCCAGCGCCTTGTACATGCTCACGGCTCAACCTGTATGGCCTTAGCCACTGCGCTTGGCTAATCTGGCCCGCCCGACGAATCAATCGTCTGGTTGCATGGGTAGCCGCGGGGATGGTGACCGAGCAGTATGCCAGTGTGTTCCGCGACTTGAGGAGGTGATCCCACAACTCCTCATGCCTGGGTGACGTGAGTGGGCAAGTCTCCCAAGGTGACAGGTTCCATCCAATCCAGGTTCGATAGGCATACGCCGCAGATCGGATCACCACCACCTTCGTGATTGATCGGCTGAAAGACCCGTCGGATCAAACCGCACTCAACGCACTCGCCTCGCTCCGCCCGAAACAGCACAACCAGCGCTGGTTCTCCCGGCTCACGAGGGGGTATAGACCAGTGGGTGGCTCCCCAACTCGTTGCATCCTCTACCGTGGTCGTCAATAGTTGAAATGACTGTGTCAAGCGAAGTGGTTGCCCCCTGGGCACAAGCTCGCTCGCTAAGGCAAATCGCAGAAGGGCCACCAATTGCTCTCGTATCGCCCCCTCGAAATTCCAGCTGCTCTCCAGCGCTTGCTCCAACACGCTGAGTGCGTTAGACAGCCGTCTGGTGCCAACGACCTCGTCGTAAACCCGGCGAGCCTTGTCGGCCTTTTCTGCAAGATTTTGCAGTTCTACCTGGATAAGAAGGGAAGGCTTAAATTGGAGCGCTGACTTTTTCCCATTGCATGAGCTACATGCTGGCATCCAATTTTCGAACGAATTTAGGTCGAACGAAGCGGGCAGGCCAAGCGCCTCCTTAGCAGCGTTAAATAGTGAGGGACTCTCAAGAAGGTGCTCAGGCAAAACATGGTCGACGACCATTGAGGTGAGGTCGAGTGGGACCCTGCACAGGTAGCACTTCGTGCCGTGTACCAAGAATATCGCGTACCGTTGCGCGCTGGAGAATTTATACCTCGACATGATGCAATCTTTCGTCACCTCACCGTACGAACAATAGCGTCTACTCGTCTGCTCAACGCGCCACAGCCACGTGTTTAATCCGCGATTTTGGCCGTTCTTCTGAATACCCAAATGCTGCCAGAAAGCCACCCATGCCGGACGACCGTTCATGGCCGATTTCTGCCGATTAGGACCGGCAGCTTTGGGCCGATTGTGTTGAAAAAGGCGGTTCTGCGGCAGCCAGTCGGCCAGGTGCGCCAGCTTTCGAAGTGGCTGCAAGCCACTTCAAGTTGCCTTTCGGCGTTTCACTGAGCCACCGGGCTCAGGTTTGCGGGTTAATTCGAGGGTTTCTGCTCGCAGCAGGCGTACCTATCCCGTGATCGGTGGCCCGTGAGGCATGAGCTTGGCCATGCGTCGCAGGTTTTGCACCGTCGCGGCCAAGGTGAATTCGTCGGTGGCGCCGGTCAGGCCACGCAGTCGTAAACGGTCGAGTTTCATGATCCGTTTGAGGTGGGCGAACAGCATCTCCACCTTCTTGCGCTCGCAGCGAGAGACGAGGTACTCCGGTGTCTTGGCGATGCGTCGAGCTACGTCGCGAGCAGCCTCATGGATACTGCGGACGATCTTCCGATTCGGCGTATTGGGACAGCACTTGGCTTTCAGCGGGCAGGTGGCGCAGTCGGCTTGGCTGGAGCGGTAGATGATGGTGTTGGCCTTGGTCACCCGCGTTCTCTGTTGGGTGAAGGCGCGCCATTCACTGCGTAGCGGTTTGCCGGCTGGGCAGCGGTATTCCTTGGCCTCCTGATTCCAGTGAAAGTCGTTGCTGGAGAGACTGTTGTCCTTGCGCTCGGTCTTGTCCCACACCGGCACATGCGGCTCGATGTCCTTCTCCTCGACCATCCAGGCCAGCATCGGGGCCGTGCCATAGGCGGTATCGCCGATCAGGCGTTCCGGTGTGAGGTCGAACTGCGCTTCGACGCGCTCGACCATCGTTTTGGTCGACTCGACTTCGGCAGTCCGATGCGCCGGGGTGGCTTCCACATCCAGGATCACGCCGTGCTCGGTGTCGATCAGGTAGTTGGTAGCGTAGGCAAAGAAGGCCGGACCACCTGGCGCGGCGGTCCACCGGGACTGCGGATCGGTGAGTGAAATTTTCTTGGGCAGGGCTTCGGCCAGCGCCTCTTCATCAAGGGCTTCGAGGTACTCGCGCACGGCGCGGCTGCTGAGCGCCGGATCGCGCCAGTCGACTTCATCGCCCGCCACCCCACGTTGCCGGCTGGCATCCGCCTTGATGATGCTGGCGTCGACGGCGAAGCCTTCGCCCTTGACCAGCCCAGCGGCCATGCAGCGCCGGAGCACCTCATTGAACAACCAGCGGAACAGGCCGCTGTCACGGAAGCGGCCGTGGCGATTCTTCGAGAAGGTCGAGTGATTGGGCACTTCGTCTTCCAGGCCCAGCCGGCAGAACCAACGATAGGCCAGGTTCAGGTGCACCTCTTCACACAACCGCCGCTCGGAACGGATGCCGTAGCAGTAGCCGACCACCAGCATGCGCACCATCAACTCCGGATCAATCGATGGGCGTCCGATGGGGCTGTAGAAGTCGGCCAGGTGAGCACGCAGGTCACTGAGATCCAGGCACTGATCGATGCTGCGCAGGAGGTGTTGGACTGGGACGTGCTCTTCCAGATTGAACGAGTAGAACAGGCGCTCCTGTCCTCCCGGTAACTGCCCCATCATGCTGCCTGCCCCCACGCTCACTGAGCGTGCGATTCTGCCGGCGGCATGGGGCGGCAGCTACTTTTTCAACAGAATCGGCCGTACTCAGCCCTTCACCAGGCCGAAACGGTATTGAGCCATTCCAAACCCAGACGGCATACTGCCTGACGACATCGAATGAGCTTATGACAAGTGAATTTGCAAGACGCCACCCTGGCCCTCTTCCTCGCCGCACGCATCCACGGTACCGACGCGGCCATCAAAGCCACAGCCAAACGCTGTTCGAAATCACTGCCGCGCAGCAAGCGCGACCTGATGTTCGCCATCGTCGACAGCGCCGAGCCACTCAAGCTGGTCAATTATCTGGCCGAACACTTGGACTAACCGGGCTCGACAACACGTCGACTGCCAGATGTGGCCCAAAATGATCGTGCTCGACGCCGGCCTGAGCTGATTTGAGATCGCCCACCAACATTGCCTCGCTTACCCCATGCCCGTCCGGGCGGCCGGCAGCTCCCGGGCACTATTCCGCGTCTGCCGATTTTCTCGGTCGTTTCGCCGGTTTGACTGTCTTCGCGGGCTTGGCGCTGGTGCGCCGGGGACTTGCGGCAGCGGCGAGTTGCTGCTCGAGCGTCATTGCCCGCGCCGATTCAGCGGCGGCGACTTGTTGCGCTTCGCTAAGTTGGGCCAGCGCGATATCCAGCCGCTGGCGCAGTTGTTCCTGCTGCTTCCCCACAGTCTTCAGTTGGGTCGCGGCCGCCCTGCTCTCCTCGCGGGCGCGATCGACTTCCCGGTGGGCACGCTCCTCCACGCCCCGCACATAGCCGGCCGAGGACTCGCGCTCCTGCGTCAACTGACGCTGCGCGGCCTGCAGCTCCTGGCGCAGGGTGCCGACCTCGTGCACGGCTTCTTTCCGCTCCGTCGTAAGGACCGTACAACGGTTCTGCAGGTCGTCCAACTGCGCTTGGCGTTGCGCGAGCAACTGCTCCAAGTCAGACAACCGGGTTTCCGCGGCCTGCCGTGCAGCCTGGTCCGCCGCTACCTGCTGCCGCGCCTGCGCCGCTGCCTGGCGTGCCGCCTCCTCGACGTCTGCGACTCGCACGCGTTCGGCATCCAGCACGGCCCGCTGTTCGCTCAGCCCCTGCTCGGCGACCCCCTGGGCGAGCAGGATTGCCTGCTGCCACACGGCGACAAAGGCCTGGGCCACCTCCGTCGGCAGCGTCGGCAAACGAGTTTCGCCACGCAGGCGCTGGGCCAACTGGTCCCACCACTGGTCCAGCAGAGCACCGACCCGTGCCGGACTGCCGCGGCCGAGTTCGAGGCGCACGCGCTCCACGGTGGGCCGCTCGCCGCGCGCCAAGACGGTATCCGCCGCGGCGAACACTTCGGTTTCCGGTACGCCTACCGCCATGCCCAGCCTCCTGCTAGATTAGGTCTGATAATCGAATGTTATCCGACCTTATCTGAATCAAGCTTCATTTATCATACGTTGAACGTAATGGATCATACACATCTCTTGTTACCGGGCGACAATCCCCTGCTCGCCGCCGATCGCCTGGATGCCACGGCCCGTGCCGCCGCCGCGGCGTTTGTTGCCGCCGGCACCGCGGCCAATACCCTGCGCAGCTACCGCAGCGCCCTCGCCTACTGGGGCGCCTGGCTGCAGCTGCGCTACGGTCGCACCCTGGAGACGGGGCCGCTGGAGGACACGGTGGCCGTGCAGTTCCTCCTCGACCACCTGGCGCGCCCCGAGGCGGGCGGCTGGCAGCACCTGCTGCCGCCGACGCTGGATGCCGCGTTGGTCGACGCCGGCGTCAAGGCCAGGCTCGGCGCCCTGAGCCACAACACCGTGCGCCAGCGCCTGGCCGTGCTTGCCAAGTGGCACGCGCTGAAGGGCTGGCCGAGCCCAACCGAGGCGGTGACGGTGAAGACCCTGCTGCGCGAGGCGCGCAAGGCGCAGGCGCGCCACGGCGTCACGGTGCGCAAGAAGACCGCGGCGGTGCGCGAGCCGCTGGCGGCACTGCTGGCCACCTGCACGGATGGTGTGCGCGGGATCCGCGATCGCGCCCTGCTGCTCTTGGCCTGGAGCGGAGGCGGCCGCCGGCGCTCGGAGGTGGTCGGCCTGCAGGTCACCGATCTCCGTCCGTTGGACGCGGACACCTGGCTCTACACCCTGGGCACGACCAAAACGGAAACCGGAGATGTGCGTCGAGAAAAGCCGCTGCGCGGCGCCGCGGCGCAAGCCCTGACGGCTTGGCTGGCGGCGGCACCGGCCAGCAGCGGGCCGCTGTTCCGTCGTGTTTACAAAGGAGGCCGTGTGGGTAGCGCGGGCCTTTCAAGTGACCAGGTCGCGCGCATCGTGCAGCGCCGCGCGCAGCTGGCCGGGCTCGCCGGCGATTGGGCCGCGCACAGCCTGCGTTCGGGCTTTGTCAGCGAGGCCGGGCGCCAGGGCGTGCCGCTCGGCGAGGTGATGGCGATGACCGAGCACCGCAGCGTGAGTACGGTGATGGGCTATTTCCAGGCCGGCGCGCTGCTCGGCAGCCGCGCCAGTCGACTGCTGGAGACGCCCGAACACCTCGCTGGCAGGCCCGAGGGCAGGAGCGAACCGTCCACCAACGGTCAAAACCGTGGCTAAGGGCACGGGCACTATGTGCAGCGCACTTCAACCGCTAAGCGGTCTTTGCCAGCCGCCGTCGCCACCGGTCACTGGCCGGTCGACCGGCTGCGCAGCACTGAAAAGGAGACACGGGTGGGCGCGAAGCGATTACCGGAAGCGTTACCTAGCCCCACAGCCGCGAGGTGGAGGCGTCTGGTTCGGCTGCTCAGGGACCCACGTTAAAAGTAAAACATCGCTGTCGCCCGCAGCGAACCGAAGAACAGCCTGGACTTGGCCGAGGTGCTCAACTCTGCGCGGGTACCGAAATTGCGCAGTCGCAGGACCTGCTCCTCCCGGGCCGGCCCCATGAGCTGGCGCATGGCCGCTCGATCAGCGGGCAAATCGAATACGCACCTGCAGCAGCCTTCCCAGCGCTCCCCGAGCAGCCGATCCAGCATTGGCAGGAATTGGCCGGCGTGCAGCACCGCAAAAAAATGCCGCGGATCAATGTGCACGAAAAACTGTGACGCAGCGCGACTCCAGAACCATAAGCGCGCAACGAGCTGGTAGAACACGCATTGAAAGAAGCGTTGCGCCACCCGGGGCGCCATCTGCAGCTTGGCCAACTGCTGCACGGCCTGCGCTGACAGTCGCGGCATCGCGTCAGCACGGCTCAGGTCCTCAAATTTCTGCCGAAAGATCGACAATGCCGCGGTATACACGCACACGCTGCGCGACGCATCCCCAAAGTCGGGGCGCGAAAGCACGGCACCGCAGGGGCAGTCGCGATGCGCCTTGAGCAGGCGCATCTGATGAAAACTCACAAAGCGCCGGTAGCTCTCATCGGGTGAGCTCGGCGCCGCACACGGCCCGCCCAGTTCAAGCGTCTTGTACCAGCTCTTGGTGGTAGCATCGTGAACAAACTCCGGCATCGCGCCACCCTCCGCGCACGCTTGCGCGCCACAGTCGGTCAACCTATCGAAATGGAGGACATCCAGTACCGCCAAGCGGTGCAGTCGAAAGGTATGCGTGACGAACATGGAGCACGCAAGCTCGTGCCTGTGGATGGCAGGAGTGTGACATACGGCAAAGATCGCCCGCCGATTCGGTACCCAGTAGCCGCAGTCCACACAACGGTAGCCGACCGCGCTACCGAACGGGGTAGGGGTGAATTTGCGAATGTCGTGGCAACGTTCGCACAGGGGGATCAGCGGCTGGTGATGCCACGGACAGCTGACCACAAAGCGCAGGGCAAAGATTGCCGGCACGAACCCTGTCCCAGCCAGGCATGCCGCACAATATTTGAGGGGGCCGTTGACACTTCTCGGAAAGCAATCGGCGGCTAGTTCGAGGAAGCTGGTATTCAAGAAATAGCCGGGCGAGCTGTCGTAAAGTTCGTGCAGGGCCTCCTCGATGTCGGTTTTCCCCCTCCAGTGCCGCCGGGGCATGAGGGGCACTGCTCTGAGCACTACCTGAGCGCGCATGCCATTGATCACCGACGTTTTGTGCAGAATGGCAATGTCGTGCTCAAACTGCCACGGAAAATGATCTGGGAAAAAAAGCCCGTATTTATAGTGCATCTGTTGCATTGCAAAACATCGCAATCCCACTGCAATAGACCGCTTCCTGGATCATCCGCTCATCGATTTCAAACAAGACGCTGTCATGCGGCGCGATGAGCAGCAACAGGTCAAGGATCGCCTCACGCACATGCTGCATGGGTAGGTTGTCGACGTACTTCCCCTTCACGCGTGTCGCGAAGGCCTTCCAGAACCAGTCAGCCAGGGGCGCCAGCCTGAATCCGGCGGCAAAGGCCGCTGGCGCGAAGAAGGCGGTGTAGCTGATGCCCGACCCGACGGGGTATTCGGAGCCCGCATCACACGCCTGCAGGATTGCCGTTAGTTGTCCGACGTTCTCACACCCCTTGAACTCGATGATTTCTGAAAAGAAGCGCGCCACCAGCTGATCGTGCTCCAGCACACGAAACGCGGAGAGTCGCTCACTGATGGCGTTCGCCTGCCCAAAACCGATGACCGTTAGCTGAATGCCTGACGACTCGAGATAATCGTAGAGGTCAGCCAACACGTGAAAGTCGTTCTGAAGCCAACGCTGAATTTGATCGATTACCAATACACATTGGGGCGCGGGTCGGCCAGTCACCTGTCCTTCGATGTAGGCCAGCAGATGCTGAAGGTAATCGACCCCACGCGCTTCAGGAAGCACGTGCTCCGATGCGCACAACTCCTTCAAAGCGGACTGCCGCTTGCCGGGATCCCGGTGGCGGGCAATGTGGCGCGTCGTGAACACCTCCGGCAACGTGTCCTTTAACTGGCCGGTGACATATTCGGAACAACGGGATTTGCCGACCCGCGACGCGCCTTCGAACAACACGGCGGAGCGCCGGGCGGTGACCCGATCGAGACACAGGTGGAGTGCGCGGCTCATCTGCTCCGTGATAAACAGCGCCTCGTGGGTCTGGAGGGGATGCGCGCCGGCGTTCATGGCTTGAATCGGTTCAGCGCGTGCCCGGGTGTGGGGAGCTCACCGTAATCGTGATCCGGCTGGATAAGGTAGTACGGTCGCTCAGGCCGGCTTTTTCGGGGCTGCCGGTTGCCTGCCTCCGGGGTTGCCGCTTCGCGACTGATGGACAATGCCACTCCCGCTTGTCCCTGTCGGATGAAGTAGTCACCGAGCTGTTGAACCGGGGAGCTATCCTCATCGAGTTTCAGATCCCCGGAACGGATCAAGCTGTTCACCTTGCGCCGCACGGCCGGGGTATGCTTGAACTCGCCCCACCACCCTTGGGCGCGGAGATAACCAATGCACTCACCATTGGGCAGATAGGCTTTGACGGCGCGGTAATCGTGATTGTCGACTTCGATCAACAACTGCATGCCGACAAAGCCGTAATCACTCGCCAGCACCTCGTTGGTGTAGTGCACCCGATCGAGCTGGATGTAAGGACGCCGCCCACTGTCGGCACTGCCTCGCACGGTCGCTTTGCGAGTGGTCAGATCCGCCTGTAATCGCTCGCGCTGCTCGGTGGAATAGGTGGGGATCAATGCGCCCTGGCGGAAGAACTGCTCCAGGCAACCTAGTGGTGAAAAGAGTCCTAAGCCTTCACTGGGCGTGGCGTTGTAGTTGGCCAGCATCACGTCGATCGCATCTTCCATTAGCAAGAGATCGACTTCGAAGTCCACGGCCTTTTGCTCGGCGTCCTTGGCCCGCCCGGCATGAGGATGACTGCCAGTGGAGGACATCAACCCATGAACTTTGCGTGCCACCTCCAGGAAGGAGCGCTCGATTTCCGCGCGCGTTTCGAAGTGCCCGACCGGGCCGATGCACACCTGGAAACCGAAGTCGCTGCGTGCGGTCGTGGTGATTTTCTTGGCGAGGTTGGACAGGTGGGCATCGAAAAACAACACGCCGAAGCTGATACCGTGGCAATCTTCGATGACGCCTGAAGGCAGCCCTGCGCCCGGTTTGTATTGATAGGCTGTGTTCGCCAACGCCCTGGGACGCCATTTCCCCAGGCAGGCCTGGGCGATGACCTCACGTACATCGGACGCTGAGACCTCACTTCGCAGGACGAGCTTGTAGGCCAGGACCGCATGGGAAAAAGCGTCGATGATCGACAATAACCAGATTCGATCGATCACGACCCATTGATAGTATCCAGGCGCTTCTTCGATTCTCAGCGCGAAGAATGCGTCGATGCAATGGCCATCCAGCTGAGCACAATCGAAAGGCCGCTTAGCGCGGATGAATCTTCGATGACCGGTACCGGTCGCTAGATGGGCCATGGCAACCTCGTCACCGTGGGCATGAATGTATTGGACCGCAAACTGTGCACGCAGCGCTTTGAGGTACTTGCGGATGGCCGTACGACCTTTGTGCTTAGTATTGAATGGCCAAGCGGGTGGGGCTATGCCCGCCTTTTCCAGCGCTTGATAAAACTTTGCGATTAAGAAACTCAGCCCCCCCCGATCATCATTCAAGACCACACCTGGCGTACGGAGGAGGTCAATCATGAAAGCTTCAATTTCGGCGTGTTCGGACAACAGCAGGTTGAGCACACCGGTCAGCCCACCCTGCTGTTCGCTGCGTTTCGGGCCGATGGGCTTGTGTCGCTCATAGGTAACAATCCGGGCTTGCTCTAGTAACGCCCGCTCCCCAAAATAATGACCGTCGTCATCCATGGCGCAGAAGCGCGCCGCGTTCCGGTTAACCTCGTTGGACGGCATTCCAGTGCGCAGCCTGATCTCCTTCATTGCAGCGCCGTCAATGTACAATGACACGGCAAGCCGCTTGCGGGCGAACTCCGGCCATTGCGCCTGCGGCACCGTCGCGGGTTCGAGGCGCGGGTAATCGCCGTCTCTGATTGCCTGGGGGATCGCGGTCCGCTTCATGATGGGTCCCTCCGCGACCACGCCGTGTGTCGCGTGGGGGTGGACTCTTCAATCTCGACTGTCACCAGCCCTTCGATGGTGAGGCGCACCAACGCACAGATCAGGTGCGTGGAGGCCAGCGTGGGATAGGTTTGCAGCAACCCGCCAAACGTACCCGCCTGCACCTGATTCACGTAATCGAGAACAGTCTTCCGCACGTGATCTACAAGGGGTTGATTGCGCCCAACTGCAATGAACTGCATGAGACGCAGTCGGGGCAGCAACTCATAGTGGCGGGCCACACGTGTGGACTCATCAAATAAGCGATACAACGCACTGTTATTCGCGGCTAATTCGCGCTGTATCTTGATCTGCTCGCTGGAATTGACTTCATCCACATGTCCGGCTTTGACTTCATGCCACTCCAGCACCCCGTCGGAGTTCTTGGCCACGACGTCGGGCCGAGTCCGACGACCGCCGAACTGGTCGCCGTAGATCTCATCCACCCCGGGGATCCAGAAGTCAACGATATGGGGATCAAACTCAAGGTTCAGCAGCCAGTGCGCAAGCTCCTGGTTACTTTCCAGGATGAGGTCAGAGCGCAACTTATGGCTGTAGACTAACCACAAGTAACTGCGTGACGATCGCCGGCTACGAATCCGCGCAAGAAAGGCGTTCTCGGGTGTTTTATTAGGCATAATCGGCCCCTCAACTGATGTGAGTCGTGGGGTGACTTGCCTCTCCCTCGCGTGAATTCCCTTTGAATGGGGGAGCAGCACCGAGCAACATTATAGCCGTCAAAATAGGTTTAGCTAATTGGTGAAAGCTTAAAATCTTGAATTTTTATGTGATTTCGGCATATGCATGGCGATGCCACAGTTCTCGGAGTTTAGACACTATGCATCTAGATCAGGTTGAGCTAAGCGGTGGTCTGACTGCGCGGCAAGAGGCGGAACGTCGTAGGGCCTTGCGCCGCTACATTGAATGGCAAGGCCGCGATTTGCCGGCGCTTGCCTACGAAGTCTGTCTCTATCTGGCGGACTGCTTTGGTAGAGGTGACCGAGCACCGCTGATTGTGACGCTGACCGCGCTCAGTGAGTGGCACAAGGAAAACGACTTTCCCGATCCGACTCAATGTCCGTCAGTCGTTGATCTGGTACAGCAAGTCAGGTTCCGGTTGCCCCGACGATCGCCGTCAATATTTCAACCGCCTCCTTCGATCATGGATGTGCAGTATCTTGCCGAGGCCCATCAGCACCGTTTTTCCCCCAGGGCGCCGCAATACATAAACTTGTGCGAAGATTCAATAAAATCAACTCCCCTTTTTGAGCTTGTTGCTTGCCGAAATAGAGCAATTTTGCTCATAGGATTCTGGTTCGGATTGACCATTGGAGAGGTGTGTAGGCTTAGGAGGAAAAATGTAAAAATAACGAGTAATTATCTTGAAATTACCATTAGTCCTGGTCGTGGGAGAGCGAGATACTCCTTCCAGATTGGCCGCCTCCCCTTGCTCTGCCCTCTGGCGGCGCTTGAAGACTGGCTGAACTACCCCTGCAACACACAAGACTATCTCTTCCCTCGTACTACGTGGAAAGCACTACCCGGCCCGGTCTCCCTTCAAAGAGTGCAAGATAGTTTCAAGAAGCTTTTGGTAACGTCTGATGGATGGACAACCAGCGGCCTACAGCTTCGCTATAGTCTTTACTTTTTCTTGGCGGAAAATGGCTGGTCCCGCAGTAAAATATTGAAGCATTTACCCTTCTATGGCAGCGATGCATCAAAGAGGCGTCTTGATCGCACGTGGAGAAATACATACAGCCATCAACGTCCTTCAACTATCCCCCCTGCAATACTGTCAGCGATAGTGTCGAAATTCGAGAAAAGCATTTATAAAACCGCTTAGAACCTGCCGGAATAAAAAATAAAAAATACTCATCGACTCTATCTGCACATTTGTAAATCTTTAGTTGCGGAAAAAGCGAAAGTCATTGCAGACCCGAGTTTCTGCGAACAAATTAATTGAAAACCTTTCGGGAGGGAAATGGAACTTATTGAAATAGAAAGAGTTTTTTCGCTTGGCGGATTCAGAATATTAGTTCTGAGGACTTGTTCGCCATCAACATGGCCAGTGCAACGGCCTGTATGATCGTCAACACCATTATCAGCACCCGCCGCGTCGCCTCGTTCGGCTCGATCCAGAATTTCGGTGGCTATCTCGCCGGCTCCGTGGCGCCCGTGGTGACCGGCTTCAGTGTCCAGCACAGCGGATCATTCTCGGCCTTCGTCATCAGCGCCGCCGTGGCCTCGGTATCCGCACTCGCGTATTTCGTGCTGCTGAAGGCGCCAGTGGCCGAGCCGCAGAACAAGGCGGCACCGGCCTGAATGACCCTGTCCTGGGCCTCTACCAACAGAGAAAGGGTCAGGAAAAGCTGGATCAATTGATTGGCTGGCCTTCGGTGCGCGTCTGGTCGCGCAGAAGAAAGCCCCCTGCCCGGCGGCGAACACCTTGCCGTCGCACAGGGGGCCTCAAGCCATCAGCTCTCGATGGCTCGCTTCAGCGCTGCCAAGCCATCCTCATAGATGGTGGTGAAGAGCGCAGTGGCTTCCGCGTCGCTGATGCCCTCGGGGATGAAGGAACCGAACCATTCCACGCGGGAACCCCGGCCATCGTTTCCGGGCAGGACACGCAGGGTCGCTTCGTAGTCGCGGACCGGGGCGGGCCCGCGGAGGATGGTGTAGCTGTAGCGACGCTCGGCTTCATTGAAGTCCAGCAGGCGCTCGATGATGGTCTCGCCGGCCACGCTCTTCAGGGTGCGCACGCGGCCGCCCTCGCTGAGCGCGCTCTGCGGAATGAACGGCAGCCAGTCGGGCAGCGAGTCGAAGCCGCCGATCAGTTGCCAGACCTGGTCGATGTCGGTGTTGAGGTCGATGAAAGCAGTGGCCTTGGCCATGATGTTTCTCCCGGGGCATTGGCCCCAAATGATTCGATGATGGGCTGTGATGCGCCGGGCCGCGAGGCCCGGCGACTGAGGGTTCAAACAGTCGGGACAGGTGCCACGGCGCTGATCAGGCCCTGGGCGCGCAGGTCGTTCCAGAACGCGGCCGGGATGACGGCGCTGAGCGCGGCATAGTCCTCGTTGGCGTGCAGCGGACGGGTCGAACCGGGAATCGCGGCGACCACGGCCGGGTGGGCCAGGGCGAATTGCAGGGCGGCGGCTTTCACGTCGACGCCGTGGTCGCGGGCCACCGAGCGGATGCGTTCCAGCTTCGCCAGCACGGCCGGGCTGGCCTTCTGGTACTCGAAGTGTTCACCGCCGACAGTCACGCCCGAGCTGTAAGGGCCGCCGACGACGATGCCGACGCCCTGCTCCACCGCCTGCGGCATCACCCGCTGCAACGCGCGTTCATGGTCCAACAGCGAGTAGCGGCCGGCGAGCAGGAAGCCGTCGGGGCGCGGCTCGTCCAGGTCCAGGGTCAGCTCGATGGGCTCGACGCGGTTCACGCCCAGGCCCCAGGCCTTGATCACGCCTTCTTCACGCAGGCGGGTGAGCACGCGGAAGGCGCCGGTACGGGCGATCTCGAACTGGGTCAGCCAATCGTCACCGTAGAAGTCCTGGGCGATGTCGTGGATCCACACGATATCGAGGCGGTCGGTGCCCAGGCGCTTCAGGCTGTCCTCGATGGAGCGCAGGGTGGCGTCGGCGCTGTAGTCGTTGACGATGCGGTTGCGGTTGCCGTGCTCGAACAGGCCGCTCTTCTCGCCCAACTCGCGGGCGGCCGGGTCTTCCAGCTCGTCGAGGATGACGCGGCCGACCTTGGTGCTCAGTACGTATTCGTCACGCGGGCGGTTGGCCAGGGCGGCGCCCAGGCGGGATTCGGAAAGGCCGGCGCCGTAGAAGGGAGCGGTGTCGAAGTAGCGCACGCCGTTGTTCCAGGCGGCATCGACGGTGGCCTGCACTTCCTCGGCGGGCACGGCGCGGAACATGTTGCCCAGCGGCGCGGTGCCGAAACCAAGGCGGGTGGGGATCAGGGACTTGAGACTCATGACGGGGTTCTCCGGGTTGGGGGGAGTCGCTTGTGAACTCCAGTGGCGGCAATCCTATGCCCGCCCAGTCGAGACCGTCCAAGTCATAATTCGACATACTTGAGACTAAAAAGGTCATCACCCCACTCTGCCCCGCCGTAGCGATTTGCCGGGAAGATCCGTTCAGACTTCCGAGCAGGCCAGTACCATCTCGCGAAACTCACTCACGATCGGCCGCAGGTCGACCCGGTGCCAGGCCGCCCACAGGCCGGTGCTCTGCCCCAGCCAGGGCAACTCGCGCAACACCACGTTGGGATTGCGCTCGCCGCCGATGCTTTGCTGGATCAGCGCCAGGCCCAGACCGGCGGACACCAACCCGAGGGCGCTCAGCGGCTCGGCGGCCTCCAGGCGGATCTGCGGGGTGAACCCGGCTTCCACGCAACTGGCCAGAAAATGCTCGCGACGGCTCTGCTGCAAGTGGCCCTCGACCATGATCCAGTCCTGCTCGTGAAGGTCGGCCGGTTCGATGACGGCCTTGTCGGCCAGGGAATGTCCCAGCGGCAAAGCGAGGTGCAGCGGGTCGTTGAACACCGGCGAGGCGAGCAGGTCAGGGTCGTCAGCTGCCGGCGGCTCGCAGACCAGGGCAATGTCCAGGCTGCGCTGGCGCAGGCCTTCGAACTGCTCCCGGGCCGAAAGGTTGTAGAGCGCGATATGGATGCCCGGTCGCTCCTCGCGCACCCGGCGCAAGGCATCGGGTAGCACGCCGGCATGGATGGCATGACTGACGTAGCCGATGCACAGCCCGCCCGTCTCGCCCCGGCCCAGGCGGCGGCCGAGGGACTCCAGGCGCTCGGCGTGCTTGAGCAGCGCCTTGGCCTCGTGCAGGAAAGTGCGCCCGTCGGATGTCAGGCGCAATCGCTGTTGGCTACGCTCGAACAGTTGCAGTCCGAGGCGCTCCTCCAGTTGGGCTATCTGCCGGCTCAGCGGTGACTGGGAAATGTGCAACTGCTCCGCTGCCTTACCCACGTGCTCGACTTCGGCCACGGCGACGAAATAACGAAGTTGTCTGAGATCCAGCATATGACCTTCCGGGACTCAAGTGTGTCGAATTAAGTTATGTACGATCTTACAGACCATCCCTAGGATGTCGCCAGATCCAGTCGATTACCGGCACATCCCGTGCCCCCGAAAGAGGACCCCGACATGCAGATCGATCTCGGCGGCAAGACCGCCATCATCAGTGGTTCCACCGGCGGCATCGGCCTGGGCATCGCCCGCCAGCTGGCCGCCTCCGGCGCCGAGGTGGTCATCGTTGGCCGCAACGCGGCTTCCGTCGACCAGGCCGTGGCCGGTATCCGCGAAGCCAAGGGCAAGGCCCGTGGCGTGATCGCCGACCTGGGCAACGCCGCTGGCGCCGAAACCCTGTTCGCCGCCGAGCCCCACGCCGACATCCTGGTGAACAACCTGGGCATCTATAACGACGTCGATTTCTATGAGACCAGTGACCAGGAGTGGCTGGACTTCTACGAAATCAACGTGCTCTCAGGCGTGCGCCTGGCCCGCCACTACACCCCCGGCATGGTCGAGCGCGGTTGGGGCCGGGTGATCTTCCTGTCCTCGGAATCGGGCGTCGCCATTCCCGCGCAGATGATCAACTACGGCGTCACCAAGGCCGCCAACCTCGCTGTCTCCCACGGCCTGGCCAAGCGCCTGGCGGGCACCGGCGTCACCGTCAACGCCATCCTCCCCGGCCCGACCTTCACCGAAGGCGTGGCGAATCTCGTGGCCGACGCCGTACGCCAGTCCGGCCGCACCGCGCGCGAGGAAGCGGATGAATTCGTGCGCCGCGAGCGCCCCAGCTCCATCATCCAGCGGGTGGCCGAGGTGGACGAAGTCGCCGCACTGGTAACCTACGTCGCCTCGCCCTACTCTTCCGCGACCACGGGAGCCGCCTTGCGCGTAGATGGTGGCGTGGTGGACAGCATGGCCATCTGATGCCGGCAAACAGAAGGCCCCGGGAGTTCTCCTCCCGGGGCCTTTTGCCAGTCCGTCAGCAACTGAGTTCAGTCACACACCGTCGCAGGATTGCTCGGCCAAACTGGCCTCGGCGACCTTGCCAGCCCGCCCCAGCCACACCAGCAACAACCCCAGCGCAGCCAGCAGGCCACCGGCCACCGGCACGGCGACGTAGCCGAGGCCCAGGCCGATGACGCCGCCGCCAAGTGCCGCACCGAGCGCATTGCCGAGATTGAAGGCGCCGACGTTGATGGACGAGGCCAGTCCGGGCGCTTCGGCGGCAGCTTCCATCACCCGCATCTGCAGGGGCGGCACCAAGCCGAAGGTCGCGACACCCCAGACCAGCAAGCCCAGCGCCGCCGCCACGTGATTGGTCAGAGCCAGCGGCAAGAGCAGCATGATGACGGTCAGCCCCGCGAGGAAAATCCGCGTCGAACCGTCGAGTGACCAGTCTGCGAGACGGCCGCCCAGGCTATTACCGAGGGTGAAACCAACACCGATCAGCACCAGCGCCAGGGTGACGAAAGCGTCCGAAGCGCCGGTCAGCTCGGCGAGCACCGGTGCCACGTAGGTGTAAAGCGTGAACATCGCGCCGGCTCCCACCACTGTCGTAGCCATCGCCAGCAACACGCTCGGGCGAGTGATCACGGCCAGCTCACGACGCACATTGGGTACGCTGCCCCGCTCGCCTCTGGGCAGGGCGAGCCAGAGCGCGGCCATTGCGATCAGCCCCAACACCGCGGTGCCGGCGAATGCCACGCGCCAGCCGACCTGCTGGCCCACCCAGGTCGCCGCTGGCACGCCACCGATATTGGCGATGGTCAGACCCATGAACATGGTCGCCACTGCGCTGGCCTGCTTCTCCTTCGGCACCACGCTCGCCGCGACCACCGCCCCGAGGCCAAAGAAAGCGCCATGGTTGAGGCTGGTGACCAGGCGCGAGGCAAGCAGCGTGGCATAGTCGGGCGCCATGGCCGAAAGCAGGTTGCCAAGGGTGAAGATGGCCATCAGCGAGATCAGCGCGCCGCGCCGGCCGAAGCGGCTGAACAGCAGCGTCATCACTGGCGCGCCGAGCATCACGCCAATGGCATAGGCGGTGACCAGCATCCCCGCACTGGGAATGCTGACATCCACCCCCTCGGCGATGACCGGCAACAGCCCCATCGGCGTGAACTCGGTCGTGCCTATGCCGAACGCGCCGATGGCCAGCGCGAGCAGTACGTGACCGGACTTCATTGCCCGCCCTCCTGCGCGTCGATCTCCGTCAACGGCCCCTGCATCCGGTGGAAGCTCAGGTCGGTTGCGGTGAAGAACGCCTGCGAGCGCCCGTTGGCGAAGTCGTCGACGTGCACCACGGTGGCGCCGTCGGCTTCCTGCCAGGAGATCACGTAGACGCCCTCGGCAATTTCCTGCCACTGGCACTCAGCCTCGCCCTGGGCTCCGGCGTAGGGGCCGGAGACGATGGCGTAGCGGATGCGGGAGCCGTCCGCCGAATAGAGGTTGTGCGCGGACAGGCCGTCGTAGTCGACGCGAAAGCTGCGGCCGGCGAAGGCCGGCCGCGAAGTGGAAGTCGTCATTTGATCGCTACCGGGTTGATGTTGACCTGGGTGGAGCCGACGTACAGTGGCTGGCCGAGGACGAAAAGGAACTCCCAGGCCTGGTCACGCACCAGCGCGCGGCTGTCGATCAGTTCCAGGTTGTAGATGCCGCGTTTGGCCAGCATGTACTGGTTCACCGGGAACTCATCCTTGCCGTGGGGATTGGGGTAGACCTCTGAGGCCCAGGTATCGCCGCCGAAGGCGACTATGCCCTGGTCGGCCAGCCACTTCGCCGCTTCCATACCGATGCCCGGCTCGACTTCGAGGAACTGCTTGTTGTCCTTGCCGATCAGCTCCAGCCAGCCGGTGTTGAACAGCACCACGTCACCCTTGCGCAGCGTCAGGCCCTGCTTCTTAAGCACCGCCTGGATGTCGGCGACGCTGAACTCGGTGCCGCCGGGGACGATGGCCTTGCCGTAGTGCGCACTCATGTCCAGCACCACGCCACGGGTCACGAACGGCGGGACCTTCTCGATGCCGAGCTTCTTCACGCCTTCGACGGTGACGAAGTCGGCCGCCTGGTTACCGTTGTAGTAGCGGTTGTCGATGCCGATATGGCCGATGCCGTTGAGCTGGGTGCCGACGCCGGTCCAGGCGTTCACCATCTCGTCGTTGAAGGTGAACTTGTTCGGGCCGAGGGACTGGCCGGCCTGTTGGCCCGGCTGGATGTTGTAGAGGTGGAAGCTGCGGTGGCGGAAGGCCGGCAGGTTCTTGTCCACCGGCACCGCCAGCGCATAGGTCTTGCCAGTCCTGACCAGCCCCACCGCCTGTTTCACCACGTCAGGGGTCAACAGGTTGGCGGCGCCTATCTCATCGTTCGCGCCATACGCCGACGGATACCAGTCGGCGGCGGAAGCGACCTGCATGGCCAGCGGTAATGCGGTGGCCAGGGCGAGTCTGGTGAAGGTTTTCATCATGACGTTCCTGTATTCGTTCAGGCCATCGGCGGAGCGCAGGACGCCCTCGCCTGACGGCATTCGGTGATCATCGGGATTCAGCGGCGCGCCGGAATCAGACACGCCAGGGGAGCTGGCGTGGCCGTCAGTCCCAGACCGGTGCCAGGCCTTCGGGGCTGACTTCACGGCCGTTGCGTTCCAGCGCGGCGATCTGCGCCATGTCCTCGGCGTCCAGGCGCAGCTCGCTGGCGAGCAGGTTGCTGGCCAGGTTCTCGCGGCGGGTCGACGACGGAATCACCGCATAGCCAAGCTGCAGCGCCCAGGCCAGCGCGACCTGCGCGACAGTGGCCTGGTGCTTGGCGGCGATTTCGGCCAGCACCGGGTCCTTCAGAACCTTGCCGTAGGCCAGGGTCATGTACGAGGTGACCGGGATGCCCTGCTCCTTCAGGAAGGCGGTCAGCGCCGTGTTCTGCAGGTAAGGGCTGAGCTCGACCTGGTTGGTGGCGATCTCGCCCTTGCCGACCGTCGCGACGGCCTGTCGGGTCAGCTCGATGTTGAAGTTGGAGATGCCGATCTGGCGGGTCAGGCCCTGGGCCTTGGCCTCCGCCAGCGCCTCCATGTATTCGGGCAGCTCGACGCCGTTGCCCGGCGCTGGCCAGTGGATCAGCGTCAGATCCACCTGATCGGTGCGCAGCTTTTCCAGGCTCTCGCGCAGGCTGGCGACCAGCTTGCCGCTGGCGTAGTTCTCCACCCAGATCTTGGTGGTGAGGAACAGCTCGGAACGGGCGACACCGCTCTCGGCGATCGCCTGGCCGATATCGGCCTCGTTGCCGTAGATCTGTGCGGTGTCAATGGCGCGGTAACCCAGCTCCAGTGCGTTGCGCACCGAATCGATAACGGGCTGGCCGGTCAGGCGGAAGGTCCCGAGGCCGAAAGAAGGAATGGAGGTGGTGAACGACATGGCTGCACTCCGAAAGGTCAGTGACTCGAATGGCGCGCAGTGTGTCGGGTTTGCTTTTGTCGATTAAGCCGTCAATCGACCAAAGTTATTTGAGTTGAAATCAAGAGTCGAATCGACGGCCGACAGGTCGCCTCTCCCGATGCGGCATGACATTGGTGGCAGCGACTTCACCCAGAGCTTGGGCGCCGGCGGCAGTAATCAGTGGGAAAACCAGCTCTATAGCAATATCGGCTACTACTTCTGATGAATGTGAGCAGGCCTTGACTCCATTCGCACAAAGGAAGCTTTGCACAGCGTCCCACGCGAGCCAATGTTGGGAGTCGTTTAAATCAGCAGTACTTCGACGGGTTACCCCAGGGCTCTACCGGCAATCCCGGCTGCGATAGGCCGACATCACGCTCAATCTGGTCGTCATATCCAACAAACGTGCTAGTAAAAGTCGAACATCGCCGTGGTGCTCCGAACTAAAAATCGCAATCTCAGCCGTCTTGAACGATGTTCAAACGCTTCAATCGTGATGCCAGGGTGGTGGGTTTAAGCCCCAGCAGCTCCGCTGCGCCTCCCTTCCCAAACAATCGACCATTGCTGGCACGCAGCGCGGCCCTGACGTTGTCGGCTTCCAGGCGCCGCAGTTGGGCGTCGGTGAGGATGCCGGACGGAAACACGGGCGAGTCGCTGACCGAATTCGCCGCCCCCTCGGGCATCTCCTGCAGGTCGATGAACTGTTCAACGCCTTGCGAGGTGATCAGCATACGCTCCACCACATTCTGCAGTTCGCGGATATTGCCCGGCCAGGAATAACGCTGCATGCGTTCGATATCGCCCTTGCTCAGCGGGCGCCCAGCCTTGTTCAGCCGCGGACCGATCTGGCAATTGAAGTGGTCGGCCAGCAGCGGAATGTCCATCAGTCGTTCCCGCAGCGCCGGGGAATGGATGGGGAACACGTTGAGGCGGAAATAGAGGTCCTCGCGGAAGCGTTTGGCACGCACCTCCTGGCGCAGATCGCGGTTGGTGGCAGCGATGATGCGCACGTCCACCTTGCGGGTGCGCTCCTCCCCTACCCGCTCGAACTGCCCCTCCTGTAGCACCCGCAGCAGTTTGCTCTGCAAATCCAGGGGAATCTCACCGATCTCGTCGAGAAACAGGGTACCGCCATCGGCCAGCTCAAAGCGGCCGACGCGGTCTCGCAGTGCACCGGTGAAGGCGCCCCTAACGTGGCCAAAGAACTCGCTCTCGAACAGCTCCGCCGGAATGGCCGCGCAGTTCACCCGGATAAGTGGATGCTCCGCGCGTCGACTGGCCTGGTGAATGGCCCGGGCGATCAGCTCCTTGCCGGTGCCGGACTCGCCATGGATCAGCACGCTGGCATCAGTCGGGCCGACCACGTCGATCTGCTGGATGATCTTCAGGATCGGCTCGCTCTGGCCGACGATCTCGCGGTAGTTGTGCTCGATGCTGATTTCTTCCTGCAGGTATGCGTTCTGCTGTTCCAGGCGCTGCTTGAGTTCCTGCAGTTCGCCCAGGGCGTTCTGCAACTGGATTTCGGTGCTGCGTCGCTCCGTGATGTCACGGAACACCACTACCGAGCCGACGATGCGGCCGTCAGAAATCACCGGGGTGCTGGTGAACTCCACCGGGAACATGGTGCCATCGCGCCGCCAGAACACTTCCTGGCGGCCCTCGTGGACCATGCCGTCGCGCACCGCCTTGTAGATGGGGCACTGCTCCACCGGGTAGTGGCTACCATCGGCATGACTGTGGTGGTGCATTTGGTGGATGTTCTTGCCAATCATGTCCTCCTGTTCCCAGCCCAACATCCGCGCACCGGCCGGGTTAACGTAGGTAGCCAGGCCATCGCTGTCGATGCTGTAGATGCCGTCGCCCACGGCGCTCAGCAGCAGCTGGTTGTCTCGCTCGGTTTCCTTGAACAGGTTGAGGATGTTGCGCCACTCCAACAGGCCACCGCGCATGGTGCGCTCAGTCTGTGCCTGGTCGAGGTGGTAGCGCTGGGCACTGCGCTCGCGCAGGACCAGGATCAGGTAAACCACGGACTTGAGCTTCAGCGCGGCAGCGGAGGTCTCCACCGCCACCCGTTCGCCGTCCTTGCGCGCGCAGGTCAGCTCGTCGCTCCAGCCTTTCCCCTCCTCCATCACCGCCTGGGTGAAAACGATCAGGGCCGGCAGTTGGTGGCCGAACAACCGGGTGGCGGTCAGTTCGAGCAGCTCGTGGCGGGAATAGCCCAGCAGGGTGCAGGCGGCGATGTTCATGTCCACCACGCGGTTGCTGGTGGGGTCCAGCTGCAAGATGGCTTCGCTGCAATGCTCGAAGACCATGTGCCGCGTGGAATAGGCCATGTTGGCCCAGTTGGCGAGGTAATCCGGTTCCGTCTCGTGCATGGCCTACGCAACCTCGTAATAGCGCCTACGAACTTGCGTAGTTTTACGAGATCTCGTAGTCGCGCAACAGCGTCAGGTGTATCAGAAAAAACCGTATCAGACTCCTAAGTCTCTGATTTTAAAGGCCATATTAAGCCAAAAACAAAACTGGCACGACCTTCGCTCTAGACCCTTGCAAGTGCAGCGGCAGTCGCTGCGATTCAAAGCCCTAGAGGAGAAGCAATATGCCGAGCGTCGATATCGCCCACTACAAGGACGGCGACTTCCTGGTCAACTACGAAGAAAAGGTCTTCGAGGACGTTAAGGCCGAGCCGGGCGAAAAGGCCCTGATCACCTTCCACACCATCGCCTTCGAGGGCTCCATCGGCCTGGTCAACATGCTGCAGGCCAAGCGCCTGCAGCGCAAAGGCTTCGAAACCAAAGTCCTGCTCTACGGACCGGGCGTGCAACTGGGCGTGCAGCGCGGCTTCCCGACCCTGGGCGCCGAGGCCTTCCCCGGCCACCTGGCGGTTAACAAGCAGATCAAGGCCTTCATCGAGGAAGGCGGTGAAGTCTATGCCTGCCGATTCGCCCTGCAAGCCCTCTACGGCCAGACCGAGAAGGCCCTGATCGAAGGCATCCGCCCGATCAACCCGCTGGACGTGATGGACCTCCGCCTGCTGATGCGCCGTGAAGGCGCGCTGATCATCGACACCTGGACCGCCTGACCGCCCCACCCCTTCCGCTCGCGGGAGGGGCCCTTCCTCACTCCCACAGGATCGATGACATGCCGACCATCCGTGCCGCCGCCGTGCAACTCAGCCCGGTGCTCTACAGCCGCGAAGGCACTATCGACAAGATCTGCCGGAAGATCCTCGAGCTGGGCCGCGAAGGCGTGCAGTTCGCCGTCTTCCCCGAAACCGTGGTGCCCTACTACCCCTATTTTTCCTTTGTGCAGGCTCCCTTCGCCATGGGCGGCCAGCACCTGAAACTGCTGGAGGAGTCGGTGGTCGTCCCCTCCGCCGCCACTTCGGCCATTGGCGCCGCCTGCCGCGAAGCCGGAGTAGTCGCCTCCATCGGTATCAACGAGCGTGACGGCGGGACGATCTACAACGCGCAGTTGCTGTTCGACGCCGACGGCACGCTGATCCAGCACCGTCGCAAGATTACCCCCACCTACCACGAGCGCATGGTCTGGGGTCAGGGCGACGGCTCCGGCCTGCGCGCGGTCGACAGCGCCGTGGGACGCATCGGCTCCCTGGCCTGCTGGGAGCACTACAACCCGCTGGCGCGCTACGCGCTGATGGCCGACGGCGAGCAGATCCACGCGGCGATGTTCCCCGGCTCGCTGGTGGGCGAGATCTTCGCCGAGCAGATCGAGGTCACAATCCGCCACCACGCCCTGGAGTCCGGCTGCTTTGTGGTCAACGCCACCGCTTGGCTGGAGCCGAAACAGCAGCAACGGATCATGGCCGACACCGGCTGCGCCATCGGCCCGATCTCCGGCGGTTGCTTCAGCGCCATCGTCTCGCCGGAGGGCAAGCTGCTGGGCGAACCGCTGCGCAGCGGCGAAGGCGCAGTGATCGCCGACCTCGACCTGGCGCTGATCGACAAACGCAAGCGGATGATGGATTCCGTCGGCCACTACAGCCGCCCCGAGCTGCTCAGCCTGTTGATCGACCGCACCCCCAGCGCCCACCTGCATGAACGCAGCACGGGCCTGCCGCAGGCCTTCGAGCCCGTGGAGGTGGACCATGAATGCGCCTAGCCGCCAGCCCGACGACCTGCTCAGTGAGCTGCAGTGCCACGGCGTGCGCTGGCAGGACCAGAGTACCGGCCTTTCCCGCAGGGGTGGCGCCGGCCCATCCGACCACAAGGCCCTGACCCTGGGCGCACGTACCGCCATGGTGCCGGTGCTCAATCAGGCCTCCCTGGACTCGCCCTACGAGGCGCGTCCATCCAGTGATGGCGACCTGGCGCTGATCTTCCGCGAGGGCCGTCAGGTAGGCCAGGTGGAGCTTCCCGGCGTACCGAAGTTCTACGCGCGCAGCACCGCCGATGGCATCCCCTACTGGAAGATCGCCACCCTGCACAGTCGCGATGTGCTGGCCACCACACTGTTGCAGCACTGCATCCGCATGAACGACGCGGCCACTTCCTGCCAGTTCTGCGCCATTGGCCAGTCCCTTGTGGCGGGCAAGACCATCGCGCGCAAGCGCCCGGCGCAGCTGGCCGAAGTGGCGAAGGCGGCAGTGGAACTGGACGGCGTGAAGCACATGGTGATGACCACCGGCACGCCACAGACCCGCGACCGTGGCGCCGCCATCCTCTGCGAGGCCGCTGCGGCCGTGACCGCCGCCGTCGACCTGCCGATCCAGGCCCAGTGCGAACCGCCGGACGAGGACAGCTGGTTCCAGCGCCTGAAGGACAGTGGCGTCGTCTCCCTCGGCATGCACCTGGAGGCAGTCACCGAGCCGGTGCGCCGGAAGATCATGCCGGGCAAGGCCGAAGTACCGGTGAGCCGCTATTTCGAAGCATTCGAAGCCGCCGTCGAGGTATTCGGCCGGGGCCAGGTGAGCACCTACATCCTCGCCGGCCTGGGCGACCCGGAAGACGCCATCGCCGAGATGAGCGAGCGCCTGGCGGCCATTGGCGTGTACCCCTTCGTGGTGCCCTTCGTCCCCATCGACGGCACCCCCCTGGCCCATCACCCCAAACCCGACAACGCGCTGATGCAGCGCCTCTACCCGCGCATCGGCGCCAGCCTGCGCCGCCACGGGCTGCATTCCGACGATATCCGCGCAGGGTGCGCCAAGTGCGGCGCCTGCTCGGCCCTGAAACACCACGAATGAGGAGAACCGCCATGGCGTTGAGAAGTCTCGAGTGGCTGGAGGAACCGATCAGCCCCTATATCGCCGGTGACCTGCGCGTGAAACCCGCCAGCGAAGCCTGGGAGCGTCGCCAGTACTATGCCTTGCGCCAGGCGGTGTTCTCCGAGGAACAACGTCTGCTGGCACAGGACCGCGATGAACGCGACTTCCGCGCCATTCCCATCGTTGCCCTGACCCACTGCTGCGGGGAGGCGGACCGCGTGGTGGGCGCCGTGCGCATCTACGAGCAGGAACCACGCCTCTGGTACGGCGGCCGCCTCTGCGTGGAGCCGCACTACCGGCGCCAGGGCATGCTCGGCAAGGCGCTGGTCAACGAGGCGGTGTCATTGGCCCTGGCGCTGGGTTGCGATCGATTTCTCGCCACCGTCCAGGAACAGAACGAAACCTACTTTCACCGACTGCACTGGCGGACCCTGGAACGCATCGAGCTCCTCGGCCGTCCCCACGTGCTGATGCAAGCCGAATTGCAGCGCTACCCCTTCATGCCACGGCACGTGTCACTACGCGCCCTGCGAGGGGCCCGCCATGACTGAGCTTGCCACCCTCCTGGAGCGGCTGCGCAACACGCCGGCCATGGACGCGAAGCGCGCCGTGCAGCAGGCAGCTCGCACCGTCCTCACCCCCTCGGCTGGGCTGGACGATCCCTACGCCTTACCCGGCGACGACACCGCCGCGGTTCGCTGTGGCGATCACTACCAGCTGTTGGCGATTGAGGGGATGCTGCCTGCGTTTGTCGCCAAGGCCCCCTGGTTCGCCGGCTGGTCGGCGGTGATGGCCAATGTCAGCGATATCGCCGCGATGGGCGGTCGCGCCACCGCTGTGGTCAACGCCTACTGGCACCACGACGTCAGTGCCGCCGCTGAGGTTCTGCGGGGAATCCGCGACGCCTGTGAGCGCTACGGCCTGCTGCTGGCCGGTGGGCACACCAGTCTCACACGGGGCAACCCGACGGCGCTGGCGGTGGCCATCACCGGTATCGCCCGGAAGCTGCTTTCCACCCTGCATGTAAAACCCGGCCAGTTGCTGGCCACGGTGGTGGACCTGGACGGCCAGTGGCACCCCGGCACCGCCTACTGGAAGGCCTTCGAGCACAAGGACGCCGGTCACCTGCGCCGACAGCTCGAGCTGCTGCCGCAACTGGCGGAGGACGGGCTGCTGCTGGCCGCCCGCGATATCAGCAACGCCGGCCTGCTGGGCTCGTTGCTGATGCTGCTGGAAGCCACCGGTTGCGGCGCCCGCATCGACCTGGACGCCCTGCCGCGCCCGGGCGACGGCGACCTCGAACGCTGGCTGCTGGCTTTCCCCAGCTTCGGTTTCCTGCTGACCCTGGACGAGGTCCACTGGCCCGCGGTCCGGGACCGTTTCGCCAGCGAACGCCTGGCCGTCGCCGCCATTGGCCGCATCGACGCCAGCGGCCGCCTGGAGGTCGGCGTGGGTACCGAGATCGCCGAGTTCTGGGACTTCGCCCAGGCGCCCTTCACCGGGCTTTCCGCCCCCATTTCGTCCCTTCACCACCACGAGGTGCACTGAGATGCCCGCCGTCAACTTCAGGGTGCGCTGGCCCGATGGCCAGGAAACCCACGGCTACTCCCCTTCCACCCTGATCTACCAACACCTGCAGAGCGGTAGCAGCTGCAGCGTCGAGCAATTCCTCGCTCGGGCCGAAACGGCGCTGTCCGCTGCCTCGGAGCGGGTCCGCGAGCTGAAAGGTTTCTATTGCAGTTCGGCCATGGACACCCTGGCCATCCTCCGTCACCAGGCCCGCTACTACAGCGCCGAGGACTCGGTGCTGATCCTCGACATGCACACCGAACACAGTGGCCAGGTCCTGGCCCGCTGAGGCCGGCCGCCCTATCACCCATTCCCCAGGAGAATCTCATGCCCAGCTCCCTCAAGTCCGTCCCGGTCCCCCATCACAGCGTCATCATCGTTGGCGGCGGCCAGGCCGGCCTCTCCGCCAGCCATTACCTGCAACAGGAAGGCATCGACCACCTGGTACTGGAGAAGCACAGCCTCACCCACAGCTGGCGCACCCAGCGCTGGGACAACTTCTGCCTGGTAACGCCCAACTGGCAGTGCACCCTCCCCGGCCACCCCTACGACGGCAACGATCCGCACGGCTTCATGAAGCGCGAAGAAATCATTACCTACCTCGATGCCTTCATCGCCAAGGTCAAGCCACCAGTACGCGAAGGCGTGACAGTGCAACGCGTGACCCCGCGCCCGCAGGGCGGCTATGCGGTGCAGACCTCCGCCGGCGAGTTCAGCGCGGATCAGGTCATAGTCGCCTCCGGCGGCTATCACGCGCCGATCATCCCGCGCCTGGCCGAGCGACTGCCTGGTTACATCCAGCAGCTCCACTCGGAGCAATACCGCAATCCGCAATCCCTGCCGGCCGGCAATGTGCTGGTCGTGGGTTCGGGCCAGTCCGGCGCGCAGATCGCCGAGGACCTGCACCTGGCCGGTCGCAAGGTCTACCTGGCGGTGGGCGACGCGCCGCGTTGCGCGCGCTTCCATCGCGGCAAGGACGTGGTCGACTGGCTGGCGGAGATGGGCTACTACGACATCGGCGTCGATCAGCACCCGCTACGCGAGGGCGTGCGCGACAACACCAACCACTATGTCACCGGCCGCGACGGCGGGCGCGACATTGACCTACGCAAGTTCGCCACCCAGGGCATGGAGCTGTTCGGCCTGCTCCAGGGCCTGGACGGCACCCGCCTGCAATTCGCCCCGGACCTCGCGGCCAAGCTCGATGCCGCCGACGCGGTGTACAACCGCATCAATACCAGCATCGACCGCTACATCGAGGAGAACGCCATCGATGCCCCGCCCGGCGCACCCTACCAGCCGGTCTGGCAGCCCGAGGCGGAGCGCGAAAGCCTGGACCTGGTCGAGGCTGGCATTACCAGCGTCATCTGGTGCATCGGCTTCAGCCCGGACTTCAGCTGGCTGGAGGCCGGGGTGTTCAACGGCCGCGGCCAGCCGCTCCACGTGCGCGGGGTGACCCGCGAGCCGGGCCTGTACTTCCTCGGCCTGCCCTGGCTCTACACCTGGGGCTCGGGACGCTTCTCCGGCATCGCCCGCGACGCCGAGCACTTGGTCCGCCACCTGGCGCGCGCCCGAAAGGCCGCCTGACCACCCGATCGCTGAAGGAGCGACCGAGCATGAACCTGCCCGTCGACCCCGGCATCCGCCTGCGCCAGGATTACCTCGCCGGCATGCCCCACCTAGCCTATGTCGGGCTTTCGGAGAACTGGTTGCTGAAGGAGTGCGGTCACCTGCACTGGCTGCTGCTGGCCCGATTGCAGGGTCTCGACGTGCCCGTCTTCAGCGATCGCGAGGGGCGCAGCGCCTATGCGGCCTTCACCGCCATCCATCTGCGCCGTCTGCAGTTGGAGCGGATCGGTGAGAACACCCGCTTCGAGCTGCACAGTCACCTGCAGCCCGCCGGCCGCGCCCGTCACTGCAGTGAGCACTTGCTGCTTGCCGCGGGCCTGCCCTGTGGCGAGCTGACGATGCTCTCCACCTTCGTCTGCCGCACCCGCGCCGGCGACAACCGCAGCGCCACGCGCGCTCAGTTCGCCATCGACGAGGGCACTCCAGCAGAACCCTGTCAGGCGGCGCGGGCACTACTGGAGGCCGGCAAGCACTGGCGGGAAGCGGAGCCGGTCGAACAGGTCTGGGAGCAGCGTTTTAGTCCCTGCCCGGCGCTGGATTTCAATGGCGCCGAGTTCCTCTATTTCGCCCAGTTCCAGGCTACCGTGGAGCGCGCCGAATGGGCCCTCGCCCGCAGCAACCTGCTGCTCCACTGCCGCGAGCGGCAACTGTACTTCTACGGTAACCTCAATCCCGGCGACGACCTGCTGCTGCGCCTAGCCCCGCCGGTGAATGTCGACGGCATGCAGCGCTGCGAGATCCGCCGCGCCTCTGACGGCCGCAAGCTGGCCGAGGTGCTCACGCGCCGCGCCCTGCAGGTGCCGGCATGAATCCCCCGCGCCGCCCTCGACCACGCAGCGTGCCGTTGAAGCCGCTGTACCGCGCCGCCGACCTGGACGGCCTGGCGCACCTGGACGACCTGCCCGGCGAGGCGCCCTTTGTCCGTGGCCCTTACCCCGGCATGTACACGGAACGTCCCTGGACCCTGCGCCAGTACGCCGGCTTCGCCAGCGCCGCTGAGACCAACCGCTGGTTCCGCCAGAGCCTCGCCGAAGGCGTGCAGGGCCTTTCGGTGGCCTTCGACCTGCCCACTCATCGCGGCTACGACTCCGATGCCCTGGAGGCAGACGTCGGTCGGGCCGGCGTGGCCATCGACAGCGTCGAGGACATGCGGGAGCTTTTCGCAGGCATCGACCTGGCACAGGTCTCAGTGTCCATGACCATGAACGGCGCAGTGTTGCCGGTGCTCGCCGCCTTCATCGTGGCGGCCGAGGAATCCGGGGTGGGAGTGCACCAGCTCAGTGGCACCATCCAGAACGACATCCTCAAGGAGTTCATGGTCCGCAACACCTACCTGTTCTCTCCCGCTCCATCCCTGCGTATCGCCACTGACGTCTTCGAGTATCTGACCCACCACCTGCCACGCTTCAATGCCCTCTCGGTGTCCGGCTATCACCTGCAGGAGGCCGGCGCCGACCCCGCGCTGGAACTGGGGCTCACCCTGCTCAATGCCCGCACTTATGTCGAGTGCGCCAAAACGCGGGGCCTGGACCTGGACACCTTCTGCCGCCGACTCAGCTTCTTCTTCGGCATCGGCAGCGACTTCTACCTGGAAGTGGCCAAGCTGCGTGCGGCGCGACTGCTCTGGGCCGAAATAAGCGCCGAACTTGGCGTAACCTCGCCGCGTGCACGGGCCCTGCGGACGCATTGCCAGACTTCCGGCTGGAGCCTCGCCGCCCAGGGCGCGCAGAACAACATTGTGCGCACCACGGTAGAGGCCATGGCTGCGGTATTCGGCGGCACCCAGTCCCTACACACCAACGCCTGGGACGAAGCCTTGGGTCTCCCGGGGGCGGAAGCGGCACAACTGGCGCGCAATACACAGCTGATCCTGCAGGACGAGTTCGGTCTCTGCGACAGCGTCGACCCCTGGGCCGGCTCGTACCTGATGGAGTCGCTGACCGCGGCACTGGCCAATGCGGCAAGACAGCTCATTGCGCAGGTCGATGCTGAAGGTGGTGTCCTGGCTGCACTGGACTCCGGCTGGATCGACCAGCACATCCACGCCGCGGCGGTGCGCACCCAAGCGCGGATCGACTCTGGCGCCACCGCGATCCTCGGCGTCACCCGCCATCCGCAGTCCGCCACCGACGCGACCGCCTGCCAGAACGTGGACAGTGCCCAGGTTCGCCAACGCCAGCTACAGCGTCTCGACGACCTGCGCCGACAGCGCGACCCGGTAAGGGTGGCCCATTGCCTGGAGGCGCTGACCCGCAGCGCTCAGTTCGGCGAAGGCAATCTGCTGACCGCCACGCTGGAGGCAATACGCGCCCGCGCCACCGTTGGCGAATGCACGGAGGCGCTGGAGCGCGTCTGGCCCCGCCACCAAGCCACGCCACGCTGTTGCCAGGGTGCCTATGCCGAACTGCGTCAGGACGAACCGGTCTGGCAGGCCCTGCGGCGCGCCGTGGCGGATCTGCGTGAGCGACGCGGCCATTCGCCACGGCTGCTGTTCGGGAAGCTGGGACAGGACGGCCATGACCGCGGGGTCCGCGTGCTGGCATCCATCCTCAGCGACCTCGGCTTCGACGTGCACCTGGGCCCCCTGTTCCAGTCGCCGGACGCGCTGGCGAACCTGGCTTGGGAGCAGGCGGTGGATCTTGTCGGCGTATCCAGCTTGGCCGGTGCCCACGATGAACTGCTGCCCACGCTCCTGGAACGCCTGGCAACACGCGGCATGCGCGTACCGGTGGTGGCCGGCGGCGTTATTCCGGCAGCGGACTGCACCCTGCTCGAGCGCGCCGGCATCGCCGCCTGCTTCGGCCCCGGCAGCGATCCGCTGGTGATCGCCGAACGCATACTGGCGCTGATCAGCAATAGGCACGAGACCTGATACGCACGGCCACCCACTAGCGGCGGTGGGTTCAGCGCCCATGCAGCCAGCGGGCGACAGCATCGAGGAAGCCCCCCAGCACACCGATCAGCAGCACCATACCAGATCAACCTGGGAGCGCTGGGGACTCCGCGGTGCAGATCGAAAGAGCTTCAATCCCTGGCCGTCAAAGCGGAATCGAGGCGGCTTCTGACAAGCATCTCCGCTTACGAACGCTCTCATGGGTAATCCATATGCGTGATCGGCTATTACCTAACTTCAAAAATGGCACCCTCCACCCCCAGGACCTCGCCAGTCACCGAGTAAATGCCGACACCTTTTTCCCAGACGTCCTTGATTTTTCCGTCAGCGCAACGGATCCGATAACTGAGCTGGTAGGGCTCGTGCTTGAGGAGTGCGCATTGCACGCAATACCAGATGTAGTCGGCGTATTCGTCGAGGATCAGCGAGCCGTAGCTGTGCTCGGGGTCGCGCGTCAGGTACTCGGCCGTGTAGCCGGTGAGGGTCAGGCAGCCGGCGCTGACGTACTCCATGTACCAGGTGCGGTCGTTGTCACCCCGGTAGATCAACCCCGGCAACTCATCCAGCAGCCCTGAAACGGGCGGAATCGGTGCAGACGGAACCGGACGTGCACCCTCGCTGGGCAACGGTGCGTCGTCCATCGTGCGCCAGGAATCACCGCAGCGGTGGACCCGGGTGGCCAGCTCCAGGCGTGAATGGAGGCGGAACTTGCGCAGCAGATTGCGCACATAGATCTTCACCGTGCCATCGCTGATGCCCAGTTCACGGGCAATCTGCTTGTTGCTGAGCCCCGTGGAGATCAATGCGAGGGTCTGGCCCTCGCGCTCGGTCAGCTCATCCCAGGCGGGCACTGACGGAACGGCGGTCGGTAACAGGCTGGCGTTGTACATCCCTCTCCTCCTCCGGTGCTCGCCTCTAGGTTGGCAGGTTCCCAGTGCCAGCAACTTCCATGCCTCCATAAGGGCACTACTCCTTTTGGCATATCTCCTCGTGCGGATTGAGCGCCGATTCCCAAAGAGAAAATATTTTCTCCACCAGGAAACAGGCGAATCCGCGAGGACACCATGAGCGCCACTGCAACCGACCATCCGTTCAGCGTGCCGCGCTACCCCAGCGGGCAGCCGAACCTGACCGCCAATACGCACCTGCTGGTGACCCAGGGTCCGGGGCGGGACGACTGCGCCGCACTCGCCGCGCAACTGGGCAAGGCCCGGCTGACGCACCTGGCCCGACCGGACTTCCCGAGCCTTGCCGCCCTGCAACTGGCCCTGGGTGCACAGCTGAAGGACGCCCGCGTCGGCCTGCGCCTGGACCTGCGCGGCGACGAAGCCTTTGTCTGGCCTCTGCACGCCCTGGCCCGTGCCGCCGGCCTGCAGGTCGACGAGATTCTCATGAGCAGCAGCCCGCAAGGGACCCGCCAGGTGTTCTGCGTGCACTGCGCCACCTGCCAGCCGGCCAGCAGTACCACTCACCTCACCTGCGCCCAATGCGGTGTGGTGCTGGAGGTGCGCCGGCACTTCTCGCAGCGCCTGGGTGCCTACCTCGGGGTATGCGCCGATGCCGACCAGCCGTATCAGGAAGTCCGCCCATGAATGCCCTGCTCGATGTCCGCGTCGCCGCCATCCGCGAACTCACCCCGGTGATCCGCGAATACAGCTTCGAACCCTTGGCCGGCGTACTGCCAGGCTTTTCGGCCGGCAGCCATGTGCAGCTGCACCTGCCCAATGGCCGGCGCAACGCCTACTCGCTTCTGGGCGACCCGGCCGACACTCGCCAGTACCGCATCGCAGTGCGCCACCAGGACGCCTCGCGAGGCGGCTCGCGTTACCTGCACCAGGGCCTGAAGGTCGGCGACCCGCTGCGCCTTTCGCCACCAGCCAACCTGTTCCCGCTGCATGGAGAGGCGCGCCAGCACCTGCTGGTGGCCGCCGGCATCGGCATTACCCCCTTCATCGCCTACAGCCGGGAGCTGCTGCGCAGGGGTGCTGACTTCGAGCTGCACTACGCCTACCGCACCGGCATCAGCGACGCCTATGCAGGCGAACTGCGCCAGTTGCTCGGCCCACGCCTGCACGAATACCGGGGCGGTGTGCGCCGGCTTGACATCGCCGCCCTGCTCCAAGGGCGCCCCCTGGGTACCCATGTCTACGCCTGCGGCCCGCAATCCCTGCTGCTGGACCTACAGGAGCAAGCCGCAATGCAGGGCTGGAGCCCGCGCCGCGTGCACTGGGAAGCCTTCTCCGCCCCCGAGCCCGGGCATCCGTTTCGCGTCGAACTGGCGCGCAGTGGCCGGCAACTGGAAGTGGGCGCGGACGAGAGCCTTCTGGAAGCCCTGGAGGCGGCCGGTGTGGACGTACCCAACCTGTGCCGGGGCGGGGTCTGTGGCCAGTGCCAGACGCCCTGGCTGAAAGGCGACGTGGAACACCGCGACCACTTCCTCAACGCCGACGAGCGCGCCACCAGCCTGATGCCCTGCGTCTCGCGCGGCTGCGGCAGCCCGATCCTGCTCGATATCTGACTCCGGAGACGCCCCATGACCCTGACCTTCAAGCCGCTGGAAACCTACCGGGACGACTTCAGCTTCCGCAACAGCCCAGCCGCCATTGCCCGCTTCCCATTTCCCTTCCCGGAAGACCAGTACATGTACTCGGTCAACCTGGAGCCGGCGGTGTCGCGCGATCCCGGCTCGGTGTTCGAACACAGCTTCGATGTCGACGAGCACTACGTCTCCGAAATGTCCGAACGTGCCCGTGTGCTCGAACTGGACCCTGACCGCTGCCTGGTGATGCCGCACATGACCCAGGCCGCCTGGGACACCCTGGAAATGCTGATGGAGAACCTCGCTCGCGATTACCCGCAACACTTCCACCTGACACGCGACGGCATCGCCTGGCACTGGCAGAACCTGGCGCTGGGCATCGACCAGCACTTCACCTACGGCGACCCGGCCAGCCTGCCCTGCGAGCCGCTGGAGTACATCACCCGTCAGATGCAGGGTGACTTCGCTGTACTCGACCAACGTGACGGCGATCTCTTCATGGACGCCGGCATGGTCACCTGCCCAGCCGACTGGTCGCTGCGCTTCGACGCCGGCATGAGCTTCAAGCAGTGGCATTCGCCGGTGCCCATGGCGCACCAGATCGGCGTGTTCGACCGTGCGCTGAAGTACCTGCTGAACATCCAGGTCGGCCAGCCGGTGCGCCGCCTCAACTGGACCCTGACCATCAACCCGCGCCTGGACACTTCGCCCGAGACCTATCACGAGTGGGGCAGCGACCGTGGCAAGGTCACCGCGGAGAACGTCGGCCGCCTGGTGCACCTGCGCGTCGAATTGCAACTGATGGCCCGCCTTCCGCGCTCCAACGCGTTGCTGTTCGGCATCCGTACCTACCTCATAAGCCTGGATGAACTGGTCACCAACCCGGCCTGGGCGCAGCGCCTGCACCGGGTGATGCGCGACCTGCCCGACCCCATCGCCGACTACAAGGGCATCACCCGCTACCGCCAGACGCTGGTGGACTGGCTGCGCCGGTTCGATCCCGAAGCCTGAGTTTTCACCCCGACAGAACAACCACGACAAGAGGACTTTCCCATGGCTAACTCATGGCGCATCAGTGCGCTCCGCGAACGCCATCTGGCACTTGGTTCGAACCTGGAAGACTGGAATGGCATGGGCACCGCCTGGACCTACGCCAGCGATCTCGCCGATCATCACGAGGCCATCCGCACCCGCGCCGGGCTGATGGATGTGTCCGGCCTGAAGAAGGTGCACTACGTCGGCCCCCACGCCGAAAGCCTGCTGGACTTCGCCACCACCCGCGACATCAGCAAGCTCTACCCGGGCAAGTCGGTGTACGCCTGCATGCTCGATGAAGACGGCAAGTTCATCGACGACTGCATCGTCTACCGCACCGGCCCCAACGCCTTCATGGTGGTGCACGGCGCAGGCAGTGGCCACGAAGTACTGATCCGTTCGGCCCAGGGCCGCCAGGTGGCGGTGCTGTTCGACGACGACCTGCACGACCTGTCCCTGCAAGGGCCGCGCGCAGTGGCCTTCCTCGCCGAACACGTACCGGGCATCCGTGAGCTGCCCTACTTCCACCACACCCAGACCAAACTGTTCGACCGCCCGGTGATGATTTCCCGCACCGGCTACACCGGTGAGCGCGGCTACGAGATCTTCTGCAAGGCCGCCGACGCCCCCGCCATCTGGGACGGCATCCTGGAGAGGGGCAAGGACCTCGGCATCATCCCCTGCGCCTTCACCGCGCTGGACTGGCTGCGAGTGGAGAGCTACCTGCTGTTCTTCCCCTACGACAACTCGCAGATGTACCCCTTCGCCGACCAGAAGGCCGGCGACACCCTATGGGAACTGGGCCTGGACTTCACCGTGTCGCCCGGCAAGCAGGACTTTCGCGGTGCCGGCGAGCACTACCGGCTCAAGGGTCAGGAGCGCTTCAGGATCTTCGGCGTGCTACTCGACGGCCACGTCGCCGCGCAGAACGGCGACACCCTCTGGCACGAAGGCCGCCAGGTCGGCGTCATCACCTGCGCCATGTACTCGCGCCTCACCGAACGCTCCATGGCCATCGCCCGCGTCGAGCCGCGAATCGCCGAGCAGGGCGTGCCCCTGGAAGTACGCGGCAGCCTGAGCGTGAAAGCCATCGCCCACACGCTGCCGTTCGACGACCCGGAGAAGAAGAAGCGCACCGCCAAGGGCTGAGCGCGGCCGTTCCTTGCCTGCACGAGAGCAACCGACATGAATCACTACATCCTCAAGATCAGCTGTCCGGCCACCTCCGGCATAGTCGCCGCGGTCACCACCTACCTGGCCGGACGCGAGTGCTACATCAGCGAACTTGCCCAGTTCGACGACGAGTTCACCGGACGCTTCTTCATGCGCGCGGTGTTCCGCTACAACACCGGCGCCAAGCCGGATATCGACGTGCTGCGTCAGGGCTTCGATGACGTCGCCGTGCCCTTCGAGATGGACTGGGAGCTGTTCGAAGGCAACCGCCCGATGCGCGTACTGTTGATGGTGAGCAAGTACGACCATTGCCTCACCGACCTGCTCTATCGCCATCAAAAGGGCGAGATGGACATGCAGATCACCGCCATCGTCTCCAATCACCTCGACCTGCGCCCCATGGCCGAGCGCGAGGGTATCCGCTTCGTCTACCTGCCGGTGACCCGCGACACCAAGGCCCAGCAAGAAGCGGCGTTGCTGAAACTGGTGGAGGAAACTGGCACCGAGCTGGTGGTGCTCGCCCGCTACATGCAGATCCTTTCCGATGACCTGTGCAAGCAGCTCTCGGGGCGCGCCATCAACATCCACCACTCCTTCCTGCCCGGCTTCAAGGGTGCCAAGCCCTATCACCAGGCCTACGAACGCGGCGTCAAGCTGATCGGTGCCACCGCTCACTACGTCACCTCCGACCTCGACGAAGGCCCGATCATCGAGCAGGAAGTGCAACGCGTGGACCACGCCTACCTGCCCGACGACCTGGTGGCCATCGGTCGCGACACCGAGACGGTCGCGCTCTCCAAAGCGCTGAAGTACCACTTGGAGCACCGCGTCTTCCTCAACGGCGACAAGACGGTGATCTTCCGATGAGCGCCGCCCTCTCCCCCACACTCATCGACGGCAAGGCGGCCGCCACGCGGGTGCTGGCCGAAGTCGCCAAGGAAGTACGCGAGATGAAAGGTCTTGGCATCGCCCCGGCCCTGGCGGTGGTGCTGGTGGGCCAGGACCCGGCCAGCCAGGTCTACGTGCGCAACAAGGTGCTGCGCGCCGAGGAATGCGGCATCCGCTCCCTGGAGCACAAGCTGCCGGCGGACACCGCCGAAGCCGATCTGCTGGACCTGATCCGCAACCTCAATGCCAATGCCTCGGTGCACGGCATCCTGGTGCAGCTGCCGCTGCCGGCGCATATCGACGAGACCCGTGTGCTGCAGGCCATCGACCCGCTGAAGGACGTCGATGGTTTCCACGCCGAGAACGTCGGCGGCCTCAGCCAGGGCCGCGAGGTGCTCACCCCCTGTACTCCAGCCGGTTGCCTGCGCCTGCTGCAGGACACCTGCGGCGACCTCACCGGCCAGCACGCGGTGGTGATCGGCCGCTCCAATATCGTCGGCAAGCCCATGGCCGCTTTGCTGCTGAAGGCCCATTGCTCGGTGACCGTGGTGCACTCGAGGAGCGCCAACCTGCGCGAGTTGTGCCGCCAGGCCGACATCGTGGTCGCCGCCGTCGGCCGCCCGCGCCTGGTGGATGCCGACTGGCTGAAACCTGGCGCCGTGGTCATCGATGTCGGCATCAACCGCATCGAGGAAGACGGCCGTTCGAAGCTCGTCGGTGACGTGGACTTCGACAGCGCCCTCACCCGCGCCGCCGCCATCACCCCGGTCCCCGGCGGCGTCGGCCCCATGACCATCGCTTACCTGATGAAGAACACCCTGGCCGCGGCGTACCTGCAGCACCCAGCCAGCGGCCTGCCCCTACCTACCGTGGAGAACCCAGCATGAAACAACGAGTCGCCATCATCGGCGCCGGCCCCTGTGGCCTCGCCCAGTTGCGTGCCTTCCAGTCGGCCCGGGACAAGGGCGCAGAGATTCCCGAACTGGTCTGCTTCGAGAAGCAAGCGGACTGGGGCGGCATGTGGAACTACACCTGGCGCACGGGCCTCGACGAACACGGCGAGCCGGTCCACGGCAGCATGTACCGCTATCTCTGGTCCAACGGGCCGAAGGAATGCCTGGAGTTCGCCGACTACAGTTTCGACGAGCACTTCGGCCGCCCCATGGGCTCCTACCCACCGCGTGAAGTGCTGTGGGACTACATCA
This sequence comes from Metapseudomonas cellulosilytica, assembly GCF_049334135.1. Lineage (NCBI taxonomy): Bacteria > Pseudomonadati > Pseudomonadota > Gammaproteobacteria > Pseudomonadales > Pseudomonadaceae > Metapseudomonas > Metapseudomonas cellulosilytica. Next base: position 45,384 of record NZ_JBHZGN010000032.1, read on the forward strand.
AAGGCCGCGTGGAAAAAGCCGGCGTGCGCCCCTACATCCGCTTCAACACGACCGTGCGCGGCGTGACCTGGGACGCCGCCAGCGGCACCTTCAAGGTCACCGCCCACAGCTACGAGAAAGACCTGACCTACAGCGAAACCTTTGATTACGTGGTAGTCGCCAGCGGCCATTTCTCCACCCCCAACGTGCCCTATTTCGAGGGTTTCGAAAGCTTTGCCGGCCGCGTGCTGCACGCCCACGACTTCCGCGATGCGCTGGAATTCAAGGGCAAGGACGTACTCATCGTCGGTGGCAGCTACTCCGCCGAAGACATCGGCTCGCAGTGCTTCAAGTACGGCGCCCGCACCATCACCAGTTGCTACCGCAGCGCGCCCATGGGCTACAAGTGGCCGAAAAACTGGGAAGAGAAACCGCTGCTCACCCACGTCAAGGGCAGCACTGCCTTCTTCTCCGACGGCAGCAGCAAGCACATCGACGCCATCATCCTCTGCACTGGCTACAAGCATCACTTCCCCTTCCTGCCGGAAGAGCTGCGCCTGAAGACCAGCAACCGCCTATGGCCGCTGAATCTGTACAAGGGCGTGTTCTGGGAGCAGAACCCCAAGCTGGTTTACCTCGGCATGCAGGACCAGTGGTACAGCTTCAACATGTTCGACGCCCAGGCCTGGTACGCCCGCGACGTCATCCTCGGCCGCGTCGGCCTGCCCGACCAGGCCGCCATGCACGCCGAAGACCTGGCCTGGCGCCAGGAAGAGGAAACGCTGGAAACCGCCCAGCAGATGTTCGAATTCCAGGGCGAATACATCCGCCAACTGATCGAAGCCACCGACTACCCGACCTTCGACATCTCCGCGGTGAACCAGACCTTCCTCGAATGGAAGCAGCACAAATACGAGGACATCATGGGCTACCGCAACAACTGCTTCCGCTCGCTGATCACCGGAACCCAGGCCACACCCCACCACACCCCCTGGCTGGAGGCACTGGACGACTCGCTCGCCGCCTACCTGGCCGAGGCTCCCGCCGACCCGCTGAAAACCGCCATCTGAACTGCGTAGGGCGGCCCCGCCGCCCCTCACAGTGGAGCACGCCATGCGACAACCCGTGATTTCCCGTCCTCGGGAGCCCGCCCTGTTTGCCCGCGCCCCGGCGCTGGAGCGCCATCGTGTCGTCCCCGGTGGCCTTACCGCGGTGAAGCTGGAACCGGGGGACCAACTGCAAGTGATCGACCTGGAAGGCGACCAGTGCGCCGAGCTGCTGGCCTTCGCCACGGACGGCCGCCCAGCGCTCGGCGCACTGGCGCTGGAGTCATCGCCCGCGGCTCAGTTCGCCCATCACCTGCTCACGGCCGACAGCGGCGAATCCGCACGCACACGCCTGCGCCTCAGCCAGCTCGGCATCGACTGCCGCCTGCTGCCTGCCGCCGCCAATCTATGGCCCGCGGGCACGCCTGCCGGCTACAGCCGCACCCTGGTCGCCAATGAGGCGCTGCTGGTGCTGGTTGCAGCCCCGGGGTTCGCCTGCCCGGTAGACAGCCAGCAGCGCGCCAGCGAGTTGCGCCTGCTGATCCAGCGTGCCAACCCGCGCACCGTTCTGGCCCCGCCACTGCCTGAGCCCCTCGGCGAAGTGGTCGACGAGTTCACCATCAACCCCGGCACGGCTCGCGATTACATTGTTGCCGCCGGCCAGTACATCCAGGTGCTGGACGTGGCCGGACGGCAGTGCTCGGACTTCGTCGCATTCGACCGCCGGAGCCTGGATGCCGGCCGCGAGATCGACCTGGACCCCACCGTCACTCGCACCCTCAACGGTAACGCCTACCCGGGCCCCGGACTGTTCAGCAAGTTCTTCGACCGCGACATGCAGCCGATGCTGGAAGTGCGGCGCGACACCGTCGGCCGCCACGACACCTTCGCCCTCGCCTGCACTGCGCGCTACTACGAGGACCAGGGTTACTTCGGCCACGCCAATTGCAGCGACAACATCAGTCGCGCTCTGGAAAAGCACGGTATACGCGGCCGCCCCGGCTGGCCGGCGATCAACTTCTTCTTCAACACCGGCATCGACGCGCACCAGCGATTGACCCTCGACGAGCCCTGGTCGCGGCCCGGCGACTACGTCCTGCTGCGCGCCGCCACCGACCTGATCTGCGCCAGCAGTTCCTGCCCGGACGACATCGACGCGGCCAACGGCTGGCAACCGACCGATATCCATATTCGCGTCTATTCCGAAAAGGAGCGCTTCAGCATCGCCATGGCCACTTGCCCGACTCCCGACGCCGACCCGGTGCTGACCCGCGAAAGCGGCTTCCACCCCGGCACCTCCGCCCTCACCCACCACTTCGTCGACTATCGCGGCTGGTGGACTCCCACTCATTTCGACGGCTTCGGCACCCTCGAGGAATACCATGGCTGCCGGGAACGGGTAGCGGTGATGGACCTCTCCGCCCTGCGTAAATTCGAGGTGCTCGGCCCGGACGCCGAAGCCCTGCTCAACCACTGCCTGACCCGCGACGTGCGCAAGCTGGCGGTGGGCCAGGTGGTGTATTCGGCCATGTGCTTCGATCACGGCGGCATGCTCGATGACGGCACCCTGCTGCGCCTGGGCCCGGATGCTTTCCGCTGGATCGGCGGCGAGGACCACGGGGGCCTCTGGCTGCGCCAGCAGGCCGAGAAGCTGGGCATGAAGGTCTGGGTAAAGTCCGCCTCCGAACAGATCCACAACATCGCCGTCCAGGGGCCGAAAAGCCGCGAGCTGCTGGACCAGATGATCTGGACGCCGGCCACCCAACCCACACTCGCGGATCTTGGCTGGTTCCGCTTCCTCACCGGCCGTCTCGGCGACTACAACGGCTGCCCGGTCATGGTCTCGCGCACCGGCTACACCGGCGAGCTGGGCTACGAGATCTGGTGCCACCCGACGGACGCCATGCAGGTGTGGGACCGCCTGTGGCAACTGGGCCGCCCGCTGGGCCTGGTACCCCTCGGCCTGTATGCCCTGGACATGCTGCGCATAGAGGCCGGACTGGTGTTCGCCGGCTACGAGTTCTGCGACCAGACCGACCCCTTCGAGGCCGGTATCGGCTTCTGCGTGCCGCTGAAAAGCAAGCAGGACGACTTCGTCGGCCGGGCCGCACTGGAACGGCGCAGCGGCCAGCCACAGCGACGCCTTGTGGGGCTGGAACTGGAAGGCAATGAAGCGGCCGCCCATGGCGACTGCGTGCATGACGGCCGCGCGCAGATCGGTGTGATCACCAGCGCCGCGCGATCACCCGTATTGGGCAAGAACATTGCTCTGTGTCGTCTGGATATTGGCTACTGCGAGCCCGGTACGCGGGTCGAGATCGGCAAGCTCGACGGCCAGCAGAAGCGCATCGCCGCCACCGTGACCGGCACCACCGCCTACGACCCGGAAAAGCACCGGGTGCGCGGCTGAACCCCGCACAGCCGCACACATAACAACAACGCTTGCTCCACGTCTTGCTGATCTGCCCCCGCCACAAACATTCATGAAAAAGGGGAACGAGATGGACGCTACAACGTTTGAACAACCCGGCCCGGTCGCCCATTCGACCGGAACGCTGCACCGCAAGATCGATTGGCGGGGTGCGTTCTGGGTCGCCAGCGGAGTGCCGGCGCTGGTGCTGTTTTCCATTGGCGCGATTGCCGCCACCGTTGGCAAGCCGGCCTGGATCGTCTGGATGTTGTCGATCAGCTTCGGATTCATCCAGGCCTTCACCTATGCCGAAATCGCCGGGCTGTTCCCCAACAAGTCCGGCGGTGCTTCGGTCTATGGTGCGGTGGCCTGGGTCCGCTACTCCAAGCTGATCGCGCCGCTGTCGGTCTGGTGCAACTGGCTGGCCTGGTCACCGGTGCTGTCGATCGGCTCGGGGATCGCCGCTGGCTACCTGCTCAGCGCGCTGTTTCCGGCCGATGCGCTGATCAATACCTGGCAATTGACCCTGCTCGACCTGGGCTTTCTCAAGAGCGGGCTGACGCTCAGGGTCAACGCCACCTTCATCCTGGGCGCGGCGATACTCCTGCTGGTGTTTGCCATCCAGCATGGCGGCATCCTGCGTTCGGCGCGCCTGACCCTGGTGCTTGGCGTCACCGCGCTGATCCCTCTGTTGCTGGTTGGCCTGGTCCCGCTGCTGACCGGCGACGCCCCCCAGGCCAACTTCCTGCCGCTGGCACCCCTGGCCCATGACGCCACTGGCCAGGTGGTCGACGGCGCCTGGGACCTCTCCGGTTGGTCGCTGATGGCTGGCGGGCTGTTCATGGCCGCCTGGTCGACCTACGGCTTCGAGACGGCGGTGTGCTACACCCGCGAGTTCAAGGACCCCAAGCGTGACACCTTCAAGGCGATCTTCTACGCCGGACTGCTCTGCATCCTCGTGTTCAGCCTGGTGCCACTGGCGTTCCAGAGCAGCCTCGGCCTCGGCCAGCTGGTCACGCCAGCGATCACCGACGCCAATGGCGAGATCGTCACGCCGGCGGTCTACAGCGGCATGCTGGCGTCAGACATCTACAGCGGCATGGGCGTTGGCCAGGTGATGGCGCAGAGCATCGGCGGCGGCCCGCTGGTGCAGAACGTGGTGCTGATCATGCTCGTCCTGGCCACCCTGCTGGCGATCATGACCTCCATGGCCGGCTCCTCGCGCACCCTCTACCAAGCCTCGGTGGACGGCTGGCTGCCACGCTACCTGGGCCATGCGAACGAGCACGGCGCACCGACCCGGGCCATGTGGACGGACCTCAGCTTCAACCTCCTGCTGCTATTGATGTCGGACTACGTGTTCGTCCTCGCCGCATCCAATGTCAGCTACATCATCTTCAACTTCCTCAACCTCAACGCCGGCTGGATCCACCGCCTCGACCGACCCAACTGGGACCGACCGTACAAAGCACCGGCAGTCCTGCTCGGCCTCGGCGCGCTGCTCAGCTTCGTCAACCTGGCCTGTATGGGCCTGGGCGCGGATATCTGGGGTAGCGGCACCCTGCTCACCGGCCTGTTCTTCGCCCTGCTGATTATCCCGGTCTTCCTGTTCCGCCATTACGTCCAGGACAAGGGCCAATTTCCCGATGCCCTGCAGAGCGACCTGCATCTGGACGAGAAAGGCGTACTGCACCGTGCCGGCGCGCTGCCCTATGTAACGCTGGCAGCCGGCGCGCTGCTGGTCTTCTACACCCATCATCTGGCCACCAGCGCAGGCTGATTGGGCTGTATTCCGAACGGGGCAAATCTTGCGGCCTGCCCGACCGCCCCCAGATCGTTCCAGACGTCGCAACACGGCCCCTCTCCCGCCTGGAGAGGGGCCGTGTTGCAAGGAATTCCAGGGCAGGCCTTTGGCCGGATTTGCGAATGAATTCGCACCCACAGGAAAAAGCCCCCGCACGACAGCAGCCACCTGGATTCACTCCTCTGCTCGTCAGGGAGAAGGAAGCCGGGTCTGGCAAATGAATTCCACCCGCAGTCCGATACCCAGGCAATAGACGAAGTCCGCCGGTGCCAATGACAAGTGCGCGGTGATCAGCCGAGAGAAATAGGTAACGGGTGTCGGAAGGCATGGGTAACGCATTCAGGCTTACGGAATCCTTCGACTCGGGAACTCGAGCGATGCCGTGGCAGGAGTGCACCACCAAGTCGCCTGATCCCACCTGATGCCTGGCTCAATCCTCTATCAGGTGGGAGATGCCTTACGCGCCGGAAGATCGATGGCATATGCAGGCCTGCCCTCCCAAAAACAAAAACGCCGGGGCAATGCCCCAGCGTTTTCACAATCAATTTGCACCTCAGTGGTTGTATGCACGCTCATTATGCTCGGCCAGATCGAGGCCCAGCTCTTCCACCGACTCATCCGCGCGCAAGCCCACCAGTACGTCGGTGACCTTGAGGATCAGCCAGCTCAGGCCGAAGCAGTAGACGATAGTGACCAGCACGCCCTTCGTCTGCGCCCAGAGTTGGGTGGCGATGTCGCTGCCTTCCACGAACCCGCCCAGTTCCGGCACGCAGAACACGCCGGTGAGGATCGCGCCGACAATGCCGCCGATACCATGCAGGCCGAACACATCGAGGCTGTCGTCGTAACCCAGGCGCTTCTTCAGCACGCTCACGCTCAGGTAGCAGCACACACCGCAGAGCAGTCCGATCAGCAGCGCACCGGCTGGTCCTACATAGGCGCAAGCCGGGGTGATGCCCACCAGGCCGGCGAGCGCCCCGCTGGCCAGGCCGAGGGCACTGGGCCGTCCGGCCTTGAGCCATTCGCTGAACATCCAGCCGAGAATGCCGGCGCAGGCGCCAAGTTGGGTGTTGAGCATGGTGATACCAGAGGTGCCGTTGACGCCGACGCCGGAGCCGACGTTGAAGCCGAACCAGCCGACCCAGAGCATCGCCGCGCCGGTCATGGTCAGGCTCAGGTTATGCGGTGGCATCGGCGCGTGCGGCTGGTAGCCCTTGCGCTTGCCGAGCATCAGGCAAGCCGCCAGGGCCGCCACCCCGGCGTTGATGTGCACAGCGGTGCCGCCGGCGAAGTCCAGCACGCCCCAGTTGTTCATCAACGCGCCGGGGCCACCCCAGACCATGTGCGCCACCGGCGCATAGACGAAGGTGAACCAGAGGGCCATGAAGATCAGCGCGGCGGAAAACTTCATGCGCTCGGCAAAGGCGCCGGCGATCAGCGCAGGGGTGATGATGGCGAAGGTCATCTGGAACGTGATGAATACACCCTCGGGAATGCCCAGAACCAGGCTGTTCGGGGTCAGGCCAGCGAGGAATACCCGTGACAGGCCCCCGACGAAGCTGTTGAAGGTGACCTCACCCGCCACCATGCCGGTGGTATCCACCACCAGGCTGTAGCCGTAGATAACCCAGAGCACGCCCACCAACCCGGCGATGCCGAAGCACTGGGTGAAGAGCGAGAGCATGTTCTTGGCGCGGACCAGGCCGCCATAGAACAGCGCAAGACCCGGCAGACACATGAACAGCACCAGCGCGGTGGCGGTGATCATCCACGCGCTGGCGCCAGTATCCAGCGGGGCGTCGGCGGCAAGCGCCAGGGGTGAGACGAGAGTCAAGGCGCAGAGCCCGGAAAGGAATATTCCGTTAGCACGAATAACCATTGCATAACTCCTGAGGAGGTTGAGCAGAGATTGTCGTGGCAGCTTCCAAGATGACGATCAGAGATATGAGCGGCGGACTATGCCGATGGGTGACCGGGCCCTGGTTGGGCCTCTCGAAATGACGAACCGCCCTGCCCGCTTAGGCGGACAGGGCGTCAAGCAACGTACTGGTCCAGGTCAATACTGCTGTCCCGGAATCCAACTGGTTCCCGCCAGCGGTACCCGCGCCATGGCGGCAGCTTCGACGGTCAGTGCCACCAGGTCCTCAGGGTCGAGATTGTGCAGGTGCGACTTGCCGCATGCCCGCGCCATGGTCTGGGCTTCCAGCACCAGCACCCGCAGGTAGTTGGCCAGGCGACGACCGGCTTCCACCGGGTCCAGGCGCCTGGACAGCTCCGGATCCTGGGTGGTGATGCCCGCCGGGTCACGGCCGTTCTGCCAGTCGTCGTAGTAGCCGGCGGCAGAGCCGATCTTCTTCAGTTCCTCGTCCAGACGCGGGTGATTGTCACCCAGGGCCACCAGGGCAGCGGTACCGATGGCGACCGCATCAGCCCCCAGGGCCATGGCCTTGGCCACGTCGGCGCCGTTGCGGATACCACCGGATACGATCAGTTGCACCTGACGATGCATGCCCATCTCCTGCAAAGCCTGTACCGCTTGCGGGATTGCCGACAGGATCGGGATGCCCACATGCTCAATGAAGACTTCCTGGGTGGCCGCGGTACCGCCCTGCATGCCGTCGAGGACGATCACGTCGGCACCGGCCTTCACCGCCAGCTTGACGTCGTAGTACGGGCGGCTGGCGCCGATCTTCACGTAGATGGGTTTTTCCCAGTCGGTGATCTCGCGCAGCTCGGCGATCTTGATCGCCAGGTCGTCCGGGCCGGTCCAGTCCGGGTGACGGCAGGCGCTACGCTGATCGACACCGATGGGCAGGGTACGCATGCCTGCGACACGCTCGGTCACCTTCATGCCCAGCAGCATGCCGCCACCGCCCGGCTTGGCGCCCTGGCCAAGGACGATCTCGATGGCGTCGGCCTTGCGCAGGTCATCCGGGTTCATGCCGTAGCGCGACGGCAGGTACTGGTAGACCAGGTGCTTGGACTGGCCGCGCTCTTCGGGGGTCATGCCGCCGTCGCCGGTGGTGGTGCTGGTGCCGGCGATGCTGGCGCCACGGCCGAGTGCTTCCTTAGCGTTGGCGGACAGCGCGCCGAAGCTCATGCCGGCGATGGTCACCGGAATCTTCAGGTGAATCGGCTTCTTGGCGAAGCGGGTGCCGAGCACGACCTCGGTACCGCACTTCTCGCGATAGCCTTCCAGCGGATAGCGGGACACGGAGGCGCCGAGCAGCAGGAGATCGTCGAAGTGCGGCAGCTTGCGCTTGGTGCCGCCGCCTCGGATGTCATAGATGCCGGTTTCGGCAGCGCGCTGGATTTCCTGGATGGTCAGGCGATCGAAGGTGGCGGATTCACGCAGCACCGGAGTGTGTTTTTCGCTCATGAAATTGTCCTCGCTGCGGATCAGTACGCGGATGCGTTGTCGACTTTGAAGTTGTACAGCTGGCGAGCCGAGCCGTAGCGCTTGAAGCTGGCCGGGTCTTCGTCGAAGCCGGCGCGGTTGAGCAATTCCGCCAGTTCCTCCAGGTGCTCGGCACGCATCTCTTTCTCGATGCAGTCCGAGCCCAGGGACTTGACCGTGCCCTTGACGTAAATGCGGGTTTCGTAGAGCGAATCGCCCAGGGCGTCGCCGGCATCGCCACACACCACCAGGCGACCAGCCTGGGCCATGAAGCAGCTCATGTGGCCGATGCTTCCGCCGACCACGATATCGACGCCTTTCATGGAAATGCCGCAACGCGCGCCGGCATCGCCCTCGATCACCAGCAGGCCGCCGTGGGCGGTGGCGCCGGCGGCCTGGGAGGCGCTGCCCTTCACCCGTACCGAGCCGGACATCATGTTCTCGGCCACGCCGACGCCGACGTTGCCATGCACGGTGACGCTGGCCTTCTGGTTCATGCCCGCGCAGTAGTAGCCGGCGTGGCCCTGGATATCGATGCTCACGGCCTGGTTCACGCCCACGGCCAGGTTGTGTTTGCCATCCGGATGGGTCACCACCCACTCGCGGTCCTGCACGTCGCCGTGCAAAGCCTGGTTCAGTTCGCGCACCGAGGCAGTGGAAAGATCAACGGTTTTCATAGCTCAGCTCCTCAGGCGCGTTCCCAGATGTACATGGTGGCCGGTTCGGGTTCCCAGACTTTTGCTTTATCGATGCCCGGCAGGCTGGCCAGAGCCTGGTACTCCGAGGCCATGGCCACGTAGTCGTCGGTCTCGGCAAGGATTGCCGGCTTGCAGGCGATCGGGTCGCGGATCACCGCGAAACCGTTGCGGGTGCCGATGGCGAAGGTGAAGAAGCCATCGAGGTCCTCCAGGGACTTGTCCAGCGCTTCCTCCAGGCTATCCCCCTGCTGCAGGCGCCAGGTCAGGTAGCCGGCGGCGACTTCGGTGTCGTTCTCGGTCTCGAAGGTGATGCCCTGGCGCTTGAGTTCCTGACGCAGGCGCGAGTGGTTGGACAGCGAGCCGTTGTGCACCAGGCAAAGATCGGCGCCGGTGGAGAATGGGTGGCTTCCTTCCATGGTCACCGCGCTCTCGGTGGCCATGCGGGTGTGGCCGATGATGTGGCTGCCCTTCATCTTCGAAAGACCGAAGCGCTCGGAGATTTCACGGGGCAGGCCCATGCCCTTAAGGATTTCGATGCTCTGACCGGCGCTCATGATGCGCACCTCGGGAGCGAGATCAGCGAGGGCTGCGCGTACACGGTCTTCGTCACAGTTGACCTTGAGTACGGCGGCGCTAGCGTTCTGGAACCAGTCCAGGGAGCAGCCCAGATGGCCCTCCAGCTCGCCCATCAGGTTTTTCCAGTCGTAGCTGACGTCAGCGGCCTGCAGGGTCAGCTTGACCCAGCCGTCGGCCACTTCATCGCCATAGATGGCAAAGCCAGCGCTGTCCGGACCACGATCGGTCATGGCCTGCAGCATGGGTTCGAACAGCTTGCCGAGCTGGCCTTCCAGCTCGGGCTTCTTCAGGTAAAGACCTACGATTCCGCACATGGCGTGTCTCCTTGGGGCAGGTAAATGGGCGAAGGGGTATCAGAAAAATTCGGTGTAGCGCTGGATCTCCCAGTCGGAGACGTGGCGGCTGTACTCCACCCACTCCATGCGCTTCTGCTTGATGAACTCGTCGACGATCTCGGCGCCCAATACCTCGCGGAACAGCGGGTCGGCTTCCAGGGCGTCGGTGGCTTCCTTGAGCGACTGCGGCAGGGTCTTGATGCCCCGCGCGGCGATCGCTTCGAGGCTCAGGTTGTAGAGGTTCTCGTTGCAGACTGTGTCCGGCTCCAGCTGGCGGTCGATGCCATCGAGACCAGCAGCGATGATCGCGGCGGTGACCAGGTAGGGGTTGCAGCCGGCATCCGGCAGGCGGAACTCCAGGCGGCCGTAGGGCACGCGCACCATGGCCGAGCGGTTGTTGGCGCCGAAGGCGATGAACGCCGGTGCCCAGGTCGCGCCCGAGAGCGAGCGGCCCACCACCAGGCGCTTGTAGGAGTTCACCGTGGGCGCGGCAAAGGCGCACAGGGCCGGACCATGGGCCAGCAGGCCGGCGGCGAAGTGATAGGCCAGTTTCGACAGGCCCATGCCGCTGGGGTCGTTCGGGTCGTGAAAGAGGTTCTTGTTGCTGGCGCTGGCGATGGAAAGGTGGAAGTGCATGCCGTTACCGGCGCGCTTCGGATCGGGCTTGGGCATGAAGGAGCAGATCATGCCCATGTCGTTGGCGATCTCGCCGGCGGCCATGCGGAAGAAGGTGAAGCGGTCCGCCGATTCCATGGCGTCGCTGTAGGTGTAGTTGATCTCGAACTGGCCGTTCGCATCCTCGTGGTCGATCTGGTAGATGTCGAAGCCCACCGGTTGCAGGGCCTCGGTCAGGCGCTCGAGGAACTCGCGGGAACGGGACAGGCCCTTGTAGTCGTAGCAGGGCTTGTCCAGGTTGTCGGAAGCGTCCACCAGTTGCAGCTTGCCGCTGGCGTCGCGGCGGAACAGGCTGAATTCTGGCTCCAGGCCGGTGTTCAGGGTCCAGCCCTTGTCAGTCAGGCGCTGCACCTGCTGCTGCAGGACGTAGCGGGTGTCGTAGGGCCAGGGCTTGCCTTCCACATGGCCGATGCACACCACCCGGCCATAACCCGGCTGCCAGGGCACCGGGATCAGGGTGGAGAGGTCGCCACGGGCCATGAAGTCCGGACCATGGGGTTCCATGCCCATACCGCAGATGGCGAAGCCGGCGAACCCGGCGCCGTCCTCAGCCACCGCCTTGAGGCCGGACACCGGCACGGACTTGGTCTTCGCGGCGCCGTGGATATCGACGAACTGGGCCAGCACGTACTTGATGCCGTGCTGGTCGATGATGCGCTGCGTTTCAGTTGGCAACATGGGTCTTCACTCCTGGAAAAGGGCAAGGCGGTCGTTGGATGGCAGGCGATCAAGGACAGGGCGGCGCACGACTGCCACCGGTGTCCGGGTCGTCTGAATGAGCAGGTGGCGGTCTGGCTTTTTCATTGAATTCCACTCAGGAAATTTAGTTTCCCATCAGGAATGCAAGCAGCTTGCCAATCTGAAATGCGCGGGGAGGAAGCACTCGGTTTTGCGCCGAGCTACTGTTTATATGGGAAAATCCTTTTCACTGTGGGAAAGTCCCGTGTCGCCATCCGGTGCGGGACGCCCGGATTCGCACTTTCTCAGTGCGAAAAATAATTTCTTGAACTGAAATCGTGCAGGACTCACCACTCATGACCACTGAGACCCCACCCCGCCTCCGCCTGGAGCAGTACCTAGGCATGCAGATCAAGCGCCAGCGCCAGGCGCAGGAACTGAAGCTGGCGGATGTGGCGCGTATCGCCGGGATCAGCCAGGGCATGCTGAGCAAGATCGAGAACGCCCAGGTCTCCACCAGCCTGGATACCCTGAGCCGCCTGTGCGACGTGCTGGGCATGCCGATGTCCAAGCTGTTCAGCCAGTACGATCAGCCCGACGGCAACGCCATCCTGGTGAAGGCCGGCGAAGGGATGGAAGTGGTCCGCCGTGGTACCGAGAAAGGCCACACCTATCACCTGCTCAACCACACCCGCGGACCGAAGAAGAACTTCGAGGCCTACATGGTGAGCATGGACGACGCCAGCGAGGAGTTCCCCACCTTCGCCCACCCCGGCACCGAGTTTCTCCATCTGCTGGAGGGCGAGTTGGTGTACCGCCACGGCAACCAGCTCTACCACATGCAGGCCGGCGACAGCCTGACCTTTGACGGCGACGTGCCCCACGGGCCGGAGAAGCTGCTACAGGTACCGATCAAGTTGCTGTCGGTGATGAACTACGGCAACGAGTAAGGCCCTCCCGATTCCCCCGTTCGTTTCCAGCGCGTAGCCCGGCTGCAATCCGGGAACCTCTGCCCTGTCCCCGACAGGGCATAACTTTCCTCCCACGATAAAAATTTTCCTAACAGGCTAGACCTGCACCCTCGCTTCGCCTATAAAAGCGCCAAGGGAAAATTTTATTCCCAACAGTAAAAATAACTTCACAGATAAAACCCCGCTTCACCCCTGAAGATTTCCGCCTTGCGATGAGCTGCCGCCACTCCAACCGAGGACCAGACATGCAACACGCCACCAGCCACTACATCCTCAAGATCAGCTGCCCGGCCACGTCCGGCATCGTCGCGGCGGTGACCACCTACCTGGCGGAGAAGGGTTGCTACATCAGCGAGATGTCGCAGTTCGACGACGACACCAGCGGCCGCTTCTTCATGCGCGCGGTATTCCGCTTCAACGACCAATACGAGGGCGACATCGACGAAGTCGAGCAGGGCTTCGACGCAGTCGCCCGCCGCTTCGACATGGAGTGGACCCTGCACAGTACCGTCCAGCCCATGCGCGTACTGCTGATGGTGAGCAAGTACGACCACTGCCTGTCCGATCTGCTCTACCGCCACCAGAAAGGTGAAATGGACATGCAGATCACCGCAATCGTTTCCAACCACCTCGACCTGCGCGCCATGGCCGAACGCGAGGGCATCCGCTTCATCTACCTGCCGGTGACCAGGGATACCAAGGCCCAGCAGGAAGCGGCGCTGATGCAGATCGTCGACGAGACCCGGACTGAACTGGTGGTGCTCGCCCGCTACATGCAGATCCTCTCCGACGACCTGTGCAAGCAACTCTCGGGCCGCGCCATCAATATCCACCACTCCTTCCTGCCCGGCTTCAAGGGTGCCAAGCCCTATCACCAGGCCTACGAACGCGGCGTGAAGCTGATTGGTGCCACCGCCCACTACGTGACATCGGACCTCGACGAAGGCCCGATCATCGAGCAGGAAGTGCAACGCGTGGACCACGCCTACCTGCCCGACGACCTGGTTGCCGTGGGGCGTGATACCGAAACCGTGGCCCTGTCCAAGGCGGTCAAGTACCACCTGGAGCACCGGGTTTTCCTCAATGGCGACCGCACGGTGATCTTCCGGTGAACACTCAAGCCCCCATCAAACTGATCGATGGCAAGGCCGCCGCTACCCGCGTGCTGGCCGAAGTGGCCCTCGAGGTGCGCGACCTGAAAGCCAGCGGCATCGCCCCAGCGTTGGCCGTGGTTCTGGTCGGCCAGGACCCGGCCAGCCAGGTCTATGTGCGCAACAAGGTGCTGCGCGCCGAGGAATGCGGTATTCGTTCCCTGGAGCACAAGCTGCCGGCGGACACCGCCGAAGCCGACCTGCTGGACCTGATCCACAACCTCAATGCCGATAACGGCGTACACGGCATCCTCGTCCAGCTGCCGCTGCCGCCGCACATCGATGAGACCCGCGTACTGCAGGCCATCGACCCGCTGAAGGACGTCGATGGCTTCCACCCCGAGAACGTCGGCGGCCTCAGCCAGGGCCGCGAGGTGCTCACCCCCTGTACCCCAGCCGGTTGCCTGCGCCTGCTGCAGGACACCTGCGGCGACCTTACCGGCCAGCACGCGGTGGTGATTGGCCGCTCCAATATCGTCGGCAAACCCATGGCCGCTTTGCTGCTGAAGGCCCACTGCTCGGTGACCGTGGTGCATTCGAAGAGCGCCAACCTGCGCGAGTTGTGCCGCCAAGCCGACATCGTGGTCGCCGCTGTTGGCCGCCCACGCCTGGTGGACGCCGATTGGCTGAAACCCGGCGCCGTGGTCATCGATGTCGGCATCAACCGCATTGAGGAAGACGGCCGTTCGAAGCTCGTCGGTGACGTGGACTTCGACAGCGCCCTCGATAAGGCCGCTGCCCTCACCCCGGTTCCCGGCGGCGTCGGCCCCATGACCATCGCCTTCCTGATGAAGAACACCCTGGCCGCGGCACGCCTCCAGCACCCGGCTCAATCCACCCTTGCCCAGCTTCCGGAGGCACCATGCCCTTCAATCTCCTGAAATACGGCCTGAGCTCCGAGTACCCGGTTGAGGTGGATCTGCCGCCGCCTACCGACCTCAAGCCGTGCTACGACGTGGTCATCATCGGTGGTGGTGGCCACGGCCTGGCGATCGCCTATTACCTCTCGAAGTACCACGGCATCACCAATGTGGCGGTGCTGGAGAAGTCCTACCTCGGCGGCGGCAACACCGCACGCAACACGGCGGTGATCCGTTCCAACTACCTCACCTCCGAAGGCGTCCGCTTCTACGCCGAGTCGGTGAAGTTGTTCCAGAACCTCTCCCACGAGTTCGACTTCAACATCATGTATTCCGAGCGTGGCCAGCTCACTCTGGCCCACACGGATGCCACGGTGCGCGCCTTCCGCCAGCGCGCCGAAGTGAACAAGCACTTCGGTGGCCGCACCGAGATGATCGACCGCCAGCAGATCCGCGAGCTGGTGCCGACCCTCAACCTCGACCCCGGACACCTGCCGGTGCTTGCCGGGCTTTGGCACATCGACGGTGCCACCGCCCGCCACGACGCCGTGGCCTGGGGCTACGCCAAGCAGGCGGCCAAGCGCGGAGTGGAGATCCACCAGCTCACCGAAGTGCAGGACCTGGTGATCGAGAACGGCCGCATCACCGCCGTGAAGACCAATCGCGGCACGGTGAAATGCGGCTGCGCGGTGCAGGCCATCGCCGGTCACAGCTCGCTGATGCTGGCCAAGGCGGGCATCCGCGCGCCGATCCACACCTACCCGCTGCAAGCGATGGTGACCCAGCCGTTCAAGCCCTTCCTCGACCCGCTGGTGAGCTCCTCGGCCCTGCACTGCTACGTGCAGCAGACCAGCCGTGGCGAGATCGTCTTCGGCGGCGGCTCCGACCCCTACCCGCTGTACAACACCCGCTCCACCCTGGACCTGAAGGAAAGCCTGCTGGCCCACGCCATCGAGATGTTCCCCTTCATGGCCAACGCCAAGCTGATGCGCCAGTGGGCCGGGATCACCGACATGACCCCCGACTACAGCCCGATCATGGGCCTGTCGCCGGTGCAGAACTATTACCTCGATGCCGGCTGGGGCACCTGGGGCTTCAAGTCCACGCCCATCTGCGGCAAGACCATGGCCGAGTTGGTGGCCAGCGGCGGCAAGGTGCCGGACCTGATCAAGCCCTTCGCCCTGGCGCGTTTCAGCACCTTCCAACAGGTCAACGAGATGGGCGCCACGGCGGCCAGCCATTAAGGGGAACCACCATGAAGATCATGAATTGCCCGCTCAACGGCCCCCGGAACATCAGCGAGTTCACCTACGGCGGCGAGTTCAAGCAGATGCCCGATCCGGCCACCTGCACGGACGCCGAATGGGCCGATTACGTGTTCAACAGTGAAAACATCGCCGGCGTGGTTCGCGAGTGGTGGATGCACAACGCGTCCAGCTACTGGTTCCTCGTCGAGCGCCATACGGTCACCGACCAGATCGTTCGCACCTTCGACCCGAAGGAAGTCTTCACCCAGCGGGTCGAATTCGCCCCGCACACCCAGGAGATCGCCGGATGAGCCAGCCCAGCCGCCTCCCCGCCCCCATGGGCCTGCTGATCGACCGCGACCAGCCATTGGCCTTCGATTTCGACGGCACCGCCTACCAGGGTTTTGCCGGCGACAGCATCGCCAGCGCCTTGCTCGCCAACGGCCGCTGGCTGCTCTCGCGCTCGTTCAAGTACCACCGCCCGCGCGGCCCGCTGACCATGGCCGGGCAGGACGCCAACACCCTGGTGCAGCTGCCGGACGAGCCCAACGTGCTGGCCGACGCCCAGCCGATTCGCCCGGGGCTCAGCGTCACCGCACAGAACGTCAACGGCACCCTCGATAACGACCGAGACGCCTACCTCGGCAAGTTCTCGAAGTTCATGCCGGTGGGCTTCTATTACCGTTCCTTCTACAAACCCAAGGGCATGTGGAAGGTCTGGGAGCCGCTGATCCGCAAGAAGGCCGGCCTCGGCGTGCTCGACCTGAACTTCAAGCCGCAGTACTACGACAAGGCGTACCTGTTCGTTGATGTCGCCATCATCGGCGCCGGCCCCGCCGGTCTTTCCGCCGCACTCACTGCCGCCAATGCCGGCGCCAAAGTGCTGCTGATCGAGCAACAGCCTGTGCTCGGTGGCTCGCTGACCTACGCCCGCTTCGACGTGGACGGCCGCCGCGCCGACATCCTGCGCCGTGAACTGGTGGCCGCCGTGGAAGGCCACGCCAATATCCAGGTACTGAAGGAAGCCACCTGCAACGCCTGGTTCACCGACAACTACCTGCCGGTTATCCAGGGCCGCCGCATGTACAAGGTGCGGGCAAGGCAGTGCATCGTCAGCGCCGGTTCCTTCGACCAGCCGGTGGTGTTCCGCAACAACGACCTGCCCGGCGTCATGCTCGCCAGCGCCGCCCAGCGCCTGATGAAGCTCTACGCGGTGAAGCCTGGCAAGCGCGCCGTGATGCTCACCGGCAACGACGACGGCTACCTGGCCGCCCTCGACCTCGCCGAACAAGGCGTGCAGGTGGTGGCCCTGGTGGACATGCGCCAACAGCCTGCCGATACCTCGCTGAAAATTGCCGTGGAAAAACAGGGCATCCCCTGCCACCTCGGCAGCACCGTGTATGAAGCCTTGCACGAGAAAGGCATGCGTCATGTCAGCGGCGTGGACATCCGCCGCATCACGGCCCAGGGTCAGGTGGCCGAGCACGGCCTGCGCCTGGATTGCGACCTGCTGTGCATGTCTGCCGGCTACATGCCCGTCTACCAACTGCTCTGCCAGGCTGGCGGCAAGCTGGCCTACGATGAGTCGCGCGCCGAGTTCGCCATCAGCGGCCTGCCGGAAGGCCTCGCGATCGCCGGCTCGGTGAACGGTCGGCACAACCTGGACAACGTCCTGCTGGACGGCACCCACGTCGCCGCCGGTGCCGTCCAAGCCCTGGGGCTGGAGGCTGGCATTGGTGAGGCGCCTTTCAATGGCGAGGCTCGGGTCAACTTCGACTGGCCGATCTTCCCGCATCCCAAGGGCAAGGACTTCGTCGACTTCGACGAAGACCTGCAGGTGCGTGACATCGTCAACGCCACCCGTATCGGTTACCGCGACGTGCAACTGGTGAAGCGCTTCTCCACCGTCGGTATGGGCCCGTCCCAGGGCCGCCACTCGGCGCTGCCCACCGCACGCCTGGTCGCCCAGGCCACCCGCCGCAGCATCAGCGAAACCG
>NZ_JBHZGN010000033.1:0-52468 GCF_049334135.1 Metapseudomonas cellulosilytica
CAATGCCAACAAGCGTGTACGACTACCGCGCAGCAATGCAGAGGACTTCTGATGCCCAGTGCCTACATCTACATGGAGTGCCCGATTCGGTGGCGTGGCCTGGGACTGTCTCGGCAGACGGCTATCGACCAAGAGGGGGCATTAGAGTAGGAAAAATAGATCTGTCCCCTTTATCGATGCCGATTTTCTGGAAACCAATGCCAACAAGCGTGTACGACTACCGCGCAGCAATGCAGAGGACTTCTGATGCCCAGTGCCTACATCTACATGGAGTGCCCGATTCGGTGGCGTGGCCTGGGACTGTCTCGGCAGACGGCTATCGGGCCGAAGCAGCCATTTTTTATCCACCAGCCCCCTTGTATGGCCAAGGCATGGAAACCGTTGGCTTGCCCAACGCAACAGCATCACTCACGCGGCTACTTCCTACAGATATTTCTGACTCGCATTTCTCCGACCTACAGAGAACTTTCTTACAGACCGTTAGCCTTGAGGCCCTACGCACGCCATAGCTAGTGTCCCTCCGTCACGGTCAATCCCGTGGCCGGGTTTGACAGCCTGACGACAAGGCGCGATTGCGCCGCAAGGTGCATGCGAAAAACGGCGAATGTTTTTTGCAGGCACTAGCACGCATGCAGCTTTTAGCTGCACTGCTTTATGGCGGATCGCGCGGGGAGACCCTCGGGTCTGCCGGTCCTTGTCCCGGTCTGTCAACCCCGTGCGGTTCGCCACCCTTCGACTGACAGCGCAGGGTGGCGAGGAGTCAACTAGACAAGGACCTTCGCCATGCACGACGCATATACCCCTCTCGTTTTCTTCCACCATTCCCTTCGCCTGCGCGCCCTGATGGTCGATGACCAGCCTTGGTTCGTCGCCCATGACTTCGCCCGATTGATTGGGGTTCCCGATGCCCAATCCTTGCTCGCGGCCCTGGCGCCCCACGAGCAGCAGGCGCTCTGCCTCGAATACACCCGCGACTTCCATGAAGAGGTGGCGGCCATCAGCGATATCGGTGCCTACAAGGCGCTGTTCCATTTCGGCGGGCCGGAGCATGGCGATATCGGCCGTTGGCTCAGCGAGGTGCTGGTGCCGACGCTGCATGACTATCACCGGGTACCGGATGCGGCGCCGTGCCGTGACGTTCTGAGCTACGAGGGCAGGCGGATTGGCGTAGTGCGCTGGCAGGGCGAGGTCTGGGTGGCCTGGCGTGATCTGCCGGCGTTGATGACTTCGGGCAAAGAGGTGTCGGCATGAGCGTCGATTTCGAGCAGCGTCGGCTGCGGGAGCTGTTGGACCGCCTGGATTCGCGGCTGCATACGGTGCAGATGCTTGCGGAGGTGATCCTGGACAATGCGGCGTTGAGGGAGGGGATTCCCGGGCCCTATCTGGACAACATCCGGGAAAGCGCGCTGATGGATGCGGTGATTCATCTGTCCCGCAGCAACCTGGAGGATTTCTGGCAGTTGGTGAAGCTGGAGCAGTTGCCGTTGGGGCGTGGGTGATTTGAGGTGTGGGTTGGCCCCTCTCCTGTGCGGGGAGGGGCCTTTGGTTTTTGGGGCAACGGGGTTGCCCTTGGCGAATGAATTCGCCCCTACAGGTTGGGCCGGGAATTGGTGTGGGGTTCCCCTACGTGCGAGGCGAGTTGCGCGGGTCGGGGATAGCGAACGGCGGCATCGCATTGCATCACAGTGTGTCTGCACGGCATCGGGATACTTGGGCATCCCACCGCCCCGGAAAACGACACAGGCCTGATACGTCGCGGTGTTCAACTGCTAGCGAGACATGAAGGGGAGCGACCCGCCCCCGCCAATCGCTTGCAACGGAGACATCCCCATGAAGATGGCATTGCAGAACCCGGCAATCAGCATCGTCGCTGGGTCGGCTGGTCGATCCTTCCGCTGCCAATGCTGCAGTTCGGATTGACGAAGTGCTCAGAAAACGAGCAAATCCAGCCCATATATATCTAACAACCTGATTATTCCAACTGACGGAAAAAGCCTTTCCAATTAGCGAAACTTCGCCGCAAAAACATTTTACCTAATTGTTTTTATTGGCATTTAAACAACTATCACTTACATCGATTGCAACCATCACGCAGCATCACTTCTTCATCGAAATCACATCAGTAACATGAGCCCCGTAGACGAATTCCAACCCCCTCTAACCAAGGTGACCAAAATGAAAAAGCAAATCTTCGCCAGCCTGTTCATCGCCAGCCTGTCCGCCTCCGCTTTTGCACTGTCGGTTGCTGAGGGTGGTGCCGAACGCACTTCCGCCCACCGCGTTGCCGAAGGTGGCGCTGACCGCACGAGCATTCATCGCGTTGCCGAGAATGGTTCCGAGCGCGCCCAGTCGCTGCGTGTAGCCGAAGGTGGCTCCGAGCGCACCAAGGTTTTCGATGTCGCCGAGAATGGTTCCGGGCGTTCCCAGTCCCTGCGCATTGCCGAAGGCGGCTCCGACCGCACCCAGGCTTTCGATGTCGCAGAGAATGGTTCCGGGCGTTCCCAGTCCCTGCGCGTTGCCGAAGGTGGCTCCGACCGCACCCAGGCTTTCCAGGTGGCTGAAGGCGGTGCTGACCGCACTATCGCCAACCGCATCAGCTAAGTCCCGGAGCAGTTCAGAGGCAGGCAATTCATGACGTATGCACCTCGAAAGGCAGAAGGCGCCACTTGTGGCGCCTTCTTTCTTTTTGGGAATGCGAAACCGATGGCCCGTGGCTTCCGGTTTCCCTGTGGGGGCGAATTCATTCGCCATGCAGGCCGAAGGCCTGCCCTGCAGACCCCAAGAGGGGCAGCTGCGCTGCCCTTGGCGAATGAATTCGCCCCCACAAGGCTCAGCTAGCATCGTAAGGTGGACCACGCTTTACCGGTCCACCATCGGTGTACGGCATGGCAGGGACGGTGGAAATAAAAAGCGATTTCCACCCTACGACACGACCTGGCTGCTCCCCTGCTCCACCCGGTGCGCGGCCTGCCCTACCCCGAGCCACACGGCCAGCGCCGGCAGCAGGAAGATCGCGCCCAGCACGTTGACCAGGAACATGAAGGCCAGCAGCACGCCCATGTCGGCCTGGAACTTGAGCGCCGAGAAGGCCCAGGTGCCGACGCCGATGGACATGGTCAATGCGGTGAAGACGGCGGCCGTGCCGCGCTGGCACATGGCCTGGTAGAAGGCTTCGCGCAGGGGGAGACCGTCCGCCATCTCGTGCTGCATGCGCTCATAGAGATAAACGCCGTAGTCCACGCCCACGCCGACCCCGAGGGCGATCACCGGCAGGGTGGCCACTTTCAGGCCGATGCCGAGCAGGGCCATGAGCGCGTTGCAGAGAATGGTCACCAGCATCAGCGGCACGATCACGCAGAGCACGCCGCGCCAGGCGCGGAAGGTCAGCCAACACAGTAGCGAGATCGCAGCGAAGATCGAGGCCAGCATCTGCACCTCGGCCTGCTCCACCGCTTCGTTGGTGGCGGCGGCCACGCCGGCGTTGCCACCGCCGAGACGGAAGCGGACATTGGGCGCGTGTTCCTGGGCGATGAACTTCTCCACTTCGCGGGTCACGTGCTTGAGGGTCGAGCCCTGGTGATCGTCGAGGTACACCAGCAGGTTGAGCACCCGGCAGCCATCGGTGTTCAGGCCCAGCTCCGGGTTCGCCGCGCCACCGCCCGTACGCAGCGCGGCCGCGGCGCGCTGCAGCGCCGCCCAGCGCGGGTTGGCCTCGTTGTTGGCCGCGACATACAGCTTCACCCCGCCGGCCACGGTGCTGACCGACTGCACGCCGGCGACCCCGCGCATGTACAGGTCGAAACGCTCGACGGCGTTCATCATCGACCAGTCGAGGCAGGCTTCCTCCTGCCCGCTGGTTTCCACGAACACCGAGAGCACATCCATGCTGATGGCATAGCTGCCGATGATCGCCGCGTTGTCGCGGTTGTAGCGCGAATCGGCGTGCAGTTCCGGGGCGCCGGCACCCACATCGCCGGTCAGCAGGAAGCGCGCCTGGTAGGTGCCGGCCACCAGCAGCAGGCACATGGCGCCCAGGCTGGCCAGCGCCGGACCGGGCTCGGCCAGGGCCGATAGCCGCCACCAGAGCCGATGTCGAGTAGCGGGCCCACCGGCGCCACGGCTGCCTGGTTCGAGCTGCAGGCGGGAGAGGATGATCGGCAGGAACATCTTGTTGGTGACGATCATCAGCGCCACGCCGAGGCAGGCGGTCAGGCCCAGCTCACGGACAATTGGAATGTCGATCACCATGATCACCATGAAGCCCAGGGCGTTGGCCAGCAGGGCGACGGTGCCCGGCACGGCGAGCTTGCGGAAGGCGCCCTCTGCGGCATCCCGCGCATTGGCGCCGGCCAGCACATCCTGTTTCCAGGCGTTGGTCATCTGCACGGCATGCGACACGCCGATGGAGAAGATCAGGAAGGGCACCAGCACCGACATCGGGTCGATGCCGTAGCCCAGCAGGGGCAGCAGCCCCAGCAGCCAGATGACCGGCAGCAGGGCGACGCTGATCGCCAACAGCGTCAGCTTCAGCGAACGGCAATACAGCCACAGCATGACTGCGGTGATGGCGAAGGCGATGGCGAAGAACAGGATCACGCCCAGCAGACCGTCCATCACCTCGCCCATGACCTTGGCGAAGCCGACGATCTGGATATCGATCTGATCGCTGCCGTAGCTGGCGCGAATCGACTCGAGCTTCTTCGCCACCGCCGCGTAGTCCAGCTTCCTGCCGGTTTGCGGGTCGGTCTCCAGCAGGTCGGCCTGGACCATGGCCGAGCGCAGGTCGTTGGCGACCAACTGGCCGATCTCCCCGGACTTGGCCACGTTGGAGCGGATCTGCGCCAGCCCGGCGCCATTGGCCTCGAAGCGTGACGGTACGACCACATCACCGGTGAAGCCGGACTCGGTCACCTCGATGTAGCGCACATTGGGGGTGAACAGGGAGCGGACGCGACTGCGGTTCACCCCTGGGGTGAAGAACACGTCGTCCGTGACCTTGCGCAGCACATCGAGGAAGTGGGGGTTGTAGAGGTCGCCCGGCCCCTTCCAGTGCACGCTGACCATGATGCGGTTGGCGCCGGAGAAGGTGGTGCCGTGGTCCTTGAAGGCCGCCATATAGGGGTGCGAAAGCGGGATCAGCTTGTTGAAGCCGGGGTCGAGCCGGGTATCCAGGGCGGAAAAACCGAGACCTGCGGTCAACAGCAGGAACAGGATGCCCAGGGGCAGGCGCCGCGCGATCAGGCCGCGGGCGAGGACGGCGACCAGGCGTTCGGTGCGAGTCGAAGGTGGCGAGTGGGTCATCACGGGGTTCCCTGATGCGATGAGGTAATCGGCAAGGTGGTAGGGGCATGGGGCTCTGCGCCAGGCCGTTCGAACCTGCGCAGGCCGGCGTCGCTGACCAGCAGCCACGGGCCCGACGGCGGAACCAGGATGTCCGTCAGGTTTTCCCGACCGGTTTCACGCAGGACCCGGAAGGACTGGCCCCGGTCATCGCTGGCCAGGACCACACCGCCCTGCCCCGCGAGCAGCAGCCTGCCGTCCGGCAGCAGGGTGCCGGCATAGAGGGACGCCAACCTGGGCAATGTGACTTCGGACCAGTTGCGCCCGTTGTCGCTGCTGCGGAACAGGTGTCCGCGCATGCCGTAGGCGACCCAGGTGGACCCGCCGAGGCTGACGGCGCCATACAGCGAGCCACTGTAGAACGGCTCCACCGTTTGCCAGTTCTCCCCGCCATCCTGGGAACGCAGCAGCGTCCCCGCCTCGCCCAGGATCAGCCAGTTCCGTCGATCCTTCGATGCGGCGATGCCGTTCAGGTGCCAGTCCGTAGATCCCGGCATCGCCTCGCTTTGCCAGGTCTTGCCGCCATCGCGTGAGCGCAGCACGCGGCCGAAGGCGCCCACGGCCAGCCAATCGCCGGACGGCAGGCGTGCCGCATCCATCAGCGGCTCGCCTGCTTCGGCCTGGAACGCCGACTCCTTCCAGCTGCGCCCACCATCGGCGGTACGCAGGATCCAGCCTTCGTGGCCCAGGGCCAGGCCGTTGGTGTCGTCGGCGAAGACCAGGCGATTGATCAGCGCCTGGCGCGACGACGGCACGGACGCGGAGGTCCAGGACCTCCCTTGGTCACGGGAGATCAGGATATGCCCCAACTCTCCGGCGATGACCCAGCCCATGCCGGTTACCTCTATCCCGTTGATCTGCATGCGCTCGACGGGAATCTCTGTTGGCCGCAACGGCGGCATCGATCTTGGAGAGAAGGCCAGCACGCCGGCCAGCCCCACCAGGGCCGATATCACGAGCCCTACAAACACTTTCATGACGCCCTCCTTGATGGCGGAGGGCATGGGAGCCGCGCCCCATGCCCCCGCCGGCTCGATCAGAAGCTGTACTTGGCGCTGACGGCCATGTAGTCACGGTCAGCCAGCGGCCGCTTCTCCAGGTCCGCCTCACCCAGGAAGCCGTTGTAGGTGACACCCAGTTCCAGGTTGTTGAGGTACTTGGCCGTGAGCCCGACGCTCATCCGCTTGTCCCCCTCGCCTACCAGGCTGCCGAAGGCACCGGCCACGGCCGGCGCCCCACGGACCTGATGGGCAAAGGAAACCGGCATGGTCAGGTCCCAGCCATCGACCACGTTGTTCCATGACGGCGTCATCACCAGCTGGTAGGCCCAGGAATTGCGGTCCAGGGTGAGCTCGTCGGATTGCTCGCCGGCGAACTCGAACGGATCGACATCGTTCACGTGCAGGTAGCTGGCTTCAGCGATGAAGGTGGTCTGGTCCGAGAGCGCCATCGGCCCCAGGAGGTAGATGGCGGACAGGTTCGCCTGGGTGGCATCGGCACGCGTTGCCGAGGGGCCGATCAGCGAATCGACCAGGACCGGCACGCCGTCCTTGTAACTGACTTCGCCGGCCACGTTGAAATCGCCCAGGCGCGTCGAGAAGCTGGCCCCGGTCAGCGCGATGTCGTCGAAATACACGATGTTGTAGTCGGTCGGGAACGCGCCATCGAAGTTCGTCACCACGTTGGGGTTCTTGTCGTGGTAGCGCAGGTAGAAGAGGCTCAATTCACTCTCGCTACCCAGCGAGAAACGGGTGCTCACCCCCCACTGGCCGCTGTCGCTGGGCTGGTCGTCCGGGGACCGGGGAATGTTGAACCCGGGCGCTGCGCGGATGAACTCCGCCCCTGGCCCGACCACGTCCGTGTAGGAGAAGTAGGTGCCCACCGGGTCCAGCTCGGTGCGCTTGTACTCGTACTGGTAGTAGGCCGCCACGCCGAAATCCGGAGTCAGTTGCCACTGGGCCGAGGCCTGGCCCACCGGCAGGAGGATGTCCTTCACCTCGACGCCCGGCACGTTGGCCTTGGTGGCATCGGCGGGCGACTGGGCGCCGGCGATGTTGGGGAAGAACAGGCTTTCCCCCCACTGCACCACCTGGCGCCCGAGACGCACATTGAGCATGGACTGCTCGGCCGTCTGGAAACTGCCGTAGACGTAGGCATCCAGGAAACGGCTGCGGCTGCCCGCGAGGTTCTGCGCATGGCTGGTGAAATGGTCGTGGGCCCCGCTCTTGTTCACGGTGTCCGGCGAGTCGTTGTCGTTTTCGTGCTGGTACACATCGTCGTAGAAACTGCTGGCCCGCACGAAGGCGCCGTAGTTGCGGACCTTGATGTCCATCTCGCCCAGCAGGGACACGCGGTTGTTGATCAGCGCGCCCTTCTTGAAGTTGCGGTCGCCGTCATCGGCGTTGACCGTGGTGGGCAGCCCCGTGGCCGGATCGACCGGCCCGTCCACCAGGGCCCGCGCAGGGTCGTTCAGCCGGTACGCGGCGCCGTAGGACATGTTGACCAGGTAATCGACACCGATCTCTTCGCCGATGCTGAACTGGCCGGCGGACACGGGCGCGCCAAACGGCACCATCGACAGCCCGAGCATCAACTGGCGCAAGCGCCCGCCCCGAACCGCCCTGCTTTCCCGTACCTGATTGCCTGCGAAATGCTTCATCTACAGTCTCCTGTTCCGCGCGCCAGTCCCGCCAATCCAGCGGCCACGGGCGCGCAGCCGCACACCCTGGCGGCGGTCGTACCGTCGCCAGGGCTGTCGTCATGTGAAAGGTTGGGTGAAGAAGTTCCGTTGCCGGGCGCCGGGCCCGGCAGCCTTACTTGCCCGCCTGGCGCAGCAGGTCGGTGGTGAACATGAACGGCTTCAGCCGATCGCCATTGACCCTCGGTGCAAGGAGTTCATTGGTCAGGCGGTCGGCCAGGTAGGCCCCGGACACCAGGTCGTGATAGACGGTGACGCCGGCGTGGAACAGCTTCGCGCCATAGGCGTAGTAGGTGTTCATGAAGTTGGTGCGCCACAACTCACCGTGGGCGTCGTAATTGTCGGCCATGACGGCGTTCCAGGTGTCCTCGTCCACGTACAGGACGCGCTTGGCGTACTGATGGCGGTAGCCTTCCTTCAGGGTCGCCTCCAGCACCCAGACCCGGTGCAGCTCGTAGCGCATGAACTGCGAATCGATGCTGCCGGTCTTGAGGAGGGCGTCGTACTTGATCCCTGCAGCCTCCAGGCGATAACCGTTGTACGGGATGAACAGCTCGCGCTTGCCCACCAGCTTCCAGTTGTAGCGTTCTGGCGAGCCGTTGAAGAGACGGTCGTCGTCGATGGTGCGGAAGCCGCCAACCCCCAGCGGCATGTCGAAACCGAAACCGGGAGACTGGCGGACCCGCCGCGTGCCCGGGTTGTACGTCCAACTGGTCTGCGGGTTCTTCGCCTCGTTGAAGTAGGTGTAGGTCAGCATCACCTCGCCCTTCTGCCGTTCGGGCTTGAGGATGGTGACTCGCGAGTAGGCGAAAATGCCCTCGGTCGGCTTGCCGACATTTTCCGCGTCGCCGGTCTGGTCGAGGATTTCGTAGCGCATGCGCCCCCAGGCGACATTGCTGTCCGGGTAGACCACGGCCTGGTCGTACACCGCATCTTCCTGGTTGGCATAGGCCGGCAGCAGGATGTTGCGCAGCAACTGGTCACCGTTCTTCGGGATGGGGAACGGCGTCCCGCCTTTCAGCGCACGCACCCCCATGTTGCCGTCTTCCAGCTCCGCGCTGACCGCATTCTTGCGGGTGAGGTCGCAGCGGAAGTCCTCGTAGCGGAAATCGCGATGACTCGGGTAAACAGGGATGGACACGCTGTCGGGGTACTTCTTCAGCAGCGCCTTCTGCCCATCGGAAAGCTTGTCCGCGTACTGCGCCATGTTCTGCGCCGTGACGACGAACAGCGGCTTCTCGGCGGCATAGGGATCAGGATGGCGCTTGCCCAGGCCACCGAACGCGATACCCGGCGGGGTGCCGAGCCACTGTCCGCTGAACGCGGGAATGGAGCCATCGGCATTACCCGCCTTTTCCGCGCCGACACAGGTGAGCTCGCCACCCAGCTTCGCGGCCTCGTTCTCGCTGACCACGGCCCAGGCCCCCTGGGTGAACAGCACGGCCGCCAGCAGCGGCCAGGTGCTGCGAATACACATGTTCATCATGCTTCTTGTTGTCCTGTTGGGGAGCGGCCCTCCAGCGGAGGGCGACCCCGGATTGGTCGACAGGTCGATGCGGCGCCCCTGTTGCCAGGCGGCGCCGACGAACTTCAGGCGTAGCAATCGCGCTTCAGCACCGTCTCGGTCTCGATCAGGCGGCCGCCGGTCTCCTGGGCGAAAGCGCGTACGTAGGCCTCCGCGTCCAGGCAGACCTCGGGCGCCAGCAGCCCCTTGCCAGTGATGCCACCGGCCAGCCAGGCCTCGATGACCAGGCGGGCGCAGGTCGGCGTCGGGTCGGCGGTGCTGTCCTCGGCCTGCTCGGTGGGCAGGTCCAGGTGGTGCTCCAGCACGCAGCGCACTTCATCGCCGTTGCGCTCGCCCACCACCTCGACGCGGGAAGCGACGGCCCAGGGCTCGTCGGACAGGTCGACGGTGACGCTCTTGCGGCCCACGTCGCTGGACAGGTGATGGGTGAGGAACTTCAGCGGCGAGATGCCGAGCCCCTCGATCACCTCGGAATTGCCCAGGCCGAGGTCGATGAGGGAACGCCACACCTCGGCACCGGCCTCGGGGAAGAAGGCGATGCGGTTGGTCACCTGGTCCAGACCCTTGATGAAGTGCGGCAGGGTAACGGTTTCGCCATGGCCGATGAAGAACGACGGATAGGCCTTGAACGGCGCGGCATAAGGCACTTCGAGGCGGCCACCCCAGCCCGGCATCTTGCGGTACTGGCCGTCGATGAACTGCACCACCTCGTCGGCGGTGATGTGCATCATGTGGTCGATCACTGCCGGCGACAGCAGGTCCGGCACGAAGGGCACGGCGGTGGCCAGGTGGATTTCACGCACCGTGTCGAGGCGGTCGGCGAGCATCCGCGCCATCACGTTGGTCAGGCCCGGTGTCGAACCGCAACCGATGACCAGCCTGATCCCCGCGTCCAGCGCGCGCTGGTGCCAGGTCGGATCGAGGAACAGCGTCTCGGCCACATCGTGGTCGTCGTTGATGTCGATGTAGTCGACCCGCGCCCGCAGCGCGGCCTCGATGACTGGAACCGCACTGCGGTAGAACGGCCCCACGGCGTTGAACACCAGATCGACCCCATCGAGCAGCGCATCCAGCCCCGCCGCATCGCGGATATCGGCGCGGACGGCACTCGCCCTTGGACCGAGCTCGGCGGCCAGCTTCTCGGCGGCGCCGAGGTTGAGGTCACCGAGGATGCACTCGACCTCGGGGTGACGGGGCAGCAACTGGCGCGCGACATTCGCGCCGACGTTACCGCAGCCCAGCAGCAAGACTTTCATTGTTCAATCTCCACTTCTTGTTGTTGTGTGTTGGCGATTCATGGCCGCCGCGCGTCGCCATCCCGGGCAGGACATCCTTGCCCGATAGTCCTTGCCGGGTTCCTGGCGTTACCTGTCGAGCTGTTCTTCAGACGAGGTTGAGCCTGTCGGCCAACCTCGCTGCGGGGATCAGCACACGTCGGATCTTGGTTTCGAAGAGGCCGGGGAACTGCACGGCCTTGGGGGTTTCCAGCGGAAGCAGGCAGTCCTGGAAGCGGTCACCGGCCAGCGCATCGGCCAGGTTGGTGCCCATCATCGGCCCCATGACGTTGCCCCAGGAGCCGAAATTGATCAGGGCCAACACGCCGTCGGCCACCCGGTAAAGCTTCGGGTAGGACGCCTCGTAGTCGGAGGAGGAATTGGCGGTCATGCCGGTCCAGTAGGACTCCAGTTCGATACGGGCATCCCCCAGCTGCGGGTAGGTGCGCCGCAGGTAGCGCAGGAAGTAGGCGAAATGGTCCGCCGCCCGCTGCGCACGCCCCACGCCTGGAATGGTCGCGGTGATGAGCCGGTCGCGTCCGTCGATGATCAGCGGGTAAAGCCCGGCGGGGTACTGCATGAGGGTGACCCGGGCCGGATTGACGATATCCAGCACGTCCCGCGACAGCGGTCGAGTCGCCATGCCACAGGCCACCAGCGGGAACTGGGTACGGGCCAGCTCCGGGAAGAAGGCATTGCCGGCGTGTCCGTTGGTGCAGATCACCACCTGCTGCGCCACCACGCTGCCGGTGGCGGTGCGCACACGCCAGGACGCCCCGTTAGGCTCGCAGGCCTGGACGCAGGAGTTGCCGTGCACCCGGGCGCCCAGGCCGATGGCGGCGGCGATCATGCCGTTGGTGAACAGGTAAGGGTTGACCCGTCCGCCTTCGCGCCAGTGGATACCGTGGCTGTAGGCATCGGTCCCCAGCAGCTCCCGCAGTTGTTCGGCGCCCACCAGATCAAGGTCATAGCCGAAGTCTTTCCAGCGCTTCACCTTGTCTTCGAGGGCCCCATGCCGGCGGCAGGCCGCATCCACCATGCCGGACTTGGCGGCATCGGCCTCCAGCCCATGCTTGCGGCACAGGTCGAAGACGATGTCGCGGTGCTCGACGAAGTACTCGGTAAAGCGCCGCCCCTGATCGGCATGGGCGCGCAGGGGGGCGAAGGACGCCAGGTAGGGCTGCACATGCCCGGCATTGCGCCCGGAGGCACCACTGCCGGGCTGGTCGGCCTCCAGCACCACGACACGCACGCCGTTCTCGGCCAGGCGCAGGGCCAGGGAGGCCCCGGCCAGCCCGGCACCGACAACGACCACATCTGCCGCGATGTCCTGGTCCAGTGCTGGGTAGGCCGGAGCCTGCTGTGACAAGGGCCAACCGCTGAAGCGAATGGGCACCACACCCGACTCATAGGCGTCCGCAACCGGAAAGACCGGAACCTGTCCCGCCACCGCACGCCGATATTCACTCCAGCTCACCGCCGTCTCCTCGCATTCTTGTCAGAAACATCGCTCAAGACTGATCGAGGAGAAACGGGATCTATCCGCCACTACCTGCCACAGCGGTTTCGATCCTATTGAGGGGGCGAATCGACGCTCCAGTACCAGTTGGTACTGATAGGCAGGACTGCGCGCTGGTTAGACTCCGGGCCGGGCGCTCCGGCCCGTCACCCTCAGAGAGAGTCAGCATGGCGCGTTGGCAACAGACGGCAGTGGCGCTGGATAGCGCAGTGGTAATGGCGGAGCCCCTCGGCCCTTCGCCCTCAGTTTCTCCCCTGCCGGACCAGCGCCAGGGCTGGACCCTTGTCGGTGGGCTGGCGCTGGTGCTGTGCGTCATCTTCGGCACCACCCTCAATGCCATCAGCGTCTTCACCCTGCCGATCACCACGGACCTGCAGTGCACCAGCGAACAGGCCGCGCGCCTGGCCACCGCCTTCATGTTCAGCATGACCCTGGCGATGCCACTGACCGGCTGGCTGCTCGACCGCATCACACCGCGCCCGGTCATGGCCGTTGGCGCCGCCACCGCAGCACTGGGCTACCTGCTCGCCGCCTGGAGCCCCGACATCGACCGCCTCACCCTGGCCCTGACCGTGACTGGCATTGGCGTCGGCGCCTCGACCTACGTCCCCGCCATCACCCTGGCCACGCGCTGGATCGCGCCCGACCGGCAGGGCCTGGCCTTCGGCATCCTGCTCGCCGGTGCCTCGATGGGCGCGGTGATCTTCCCCGTGCTGCTCACCCAGGGGATCGCCACCTTCGGCTGGCGCAGCGCGATGCACGCCAGCGCCTGCCTGATCCTGCTGACCTGCGTACCCCTGCTGCTGTGGCTAGCGCGCATGCCGCACGTCGTGTCGGCAACGAGCCACGGCCCGGCGGACCCGCTGCCCGGACAGGGTATCGGCGAGGCCTTGCGCATGCCCCGTTACTGGCTGTGGATCGCCATGCAGTTGCTCCTGACCCTGAGCAGCCTGGGTATCTACATTGCGCTGGTGCCCTATCTGGTATCAGCCGGTCATTCGGCGCAGGACGCCGCTGCGTTCTATGCCGGCGTCGGCGCCGCGGCGCTGGTGGGCAATTTCATATTCGGCGCGTTGAGTCGCCGCTGGAGTGCCAGGACCATCCTGCTGCTCGGGAACATCATCGGCACCGCCGGGATCCTCCTGCTGCTGCTGGCCCATGACCCGTCGCTGGGCCTGACCGCAGTCGTGGTCTTTTCCCTGAGCTGGGGCAGCACCTTCAACCTGGTCAACCAGCTCTCGCCGCTGCTCCTGGTGGAAGCCACGGGTCAGCGCAATTTCGGCAGCCTGCTCGGCATCGGCAATCTGGTCGCAGGACTCGGCTCGGCGTTCGGCCCGGAAGCGGTCGGCTACCTGGTGGACAGCACCCATTCCTACACCTCGGCCCTGCTGCTGTGCGCGGGCCTGGCGGCCATGGCGATGCTGCCGATCGCCCTGCAGCAGCGGAGTAGCTGAGCGTAGGGTGCGCTGTGCGCACCAATTCCGGGATCGGCTTCGGCACCCCGTCGAACCGCCGGTGCGCACGGAGCCCCCAACCGGATCGGCTTCATCCTGCTCTCCCGTAGGGTGGGCTTCAGCCCACCACCGGAGGTCAGCGTGGGCTAAAGCCCACCCTACAAGGCTCGACCCTGGCCCCTGGAGCGTAGGGTGCGCTGTGCGCACTGATTCCGGGATCGGCCTCATCTCAACGCA
This sequence comes from Metapseudomonas cellulosilytica, assembly GCF_049334135.1. Classification (NCBI taxonomy): domain Bacteria; kingdom Pseudomonadati; phylum Pseudomonadota; class Gammaproteobacteria; order Pseudomonadales; family Pseudomonadaceae; genus Metapseudomonas; species Metapseudomonas cellulosilytica. The sequence goes on from NZ_JBHZGN010000033.1 coordinate 14,048, forward strand.
ACAAGGCGAAGCTCTTGCACAGAATCCGCACCAGGTCGGTCTGCCCCTTGATCCCCAGCTTGGCGTAGATGTTCTTCGAATAATTGCGCGCCGCGGTCACGGCGATGCCCATCTGTCCGGCGGCTTCGCTGATGGTGCGGCCGGAGGACAGCAATGCGGCAAGCCGGGCTTCCTGGCGGGTCAGGTCGAGCAGTTGGGCGATCAGCTCGGCAGGGGAACCGTTCAGGGCCTGCTGCATGGCGAGGTTCTCGGTCAGCTCCGAAAGGTAGAGGATCACACTCGGCACATGCCGGCCCTGGTAGTACTCGACCCGCGGCGCCGGTGCGGCCAGCATGCCCAGCAGCACCCCATCCTGGGCGTGCAGGCGCACCAGCTCGCCACGGTGCTGCCCGCTCGGCTGCGCCCTGGACGCAAGGGCATTGGCAATGGCCTTCTCGAGCGCACGCTGGACCGTGCGGTCCTGCAGTTGCACGCGGCGGTGGCTCAACTCGATACCCTGGCGCTTGTCGATGATGGCCCGGGCGGCATGGTTCACGCACAACAGCTGCCCATCGCCGTCGAGCAGCAGGCAGCCCAGCACCAGGTGATCCAGGCAGCCTTCGTAGATCGACCTTTCCGCCTCCTGGCGCTTGAGCCGCGCGTAGAGCCCGATGGCGCGGGTGAGGTGAGGCAACAGGGCGCGGATCAGCTCCAGGTCGCTGACGGAGAAGTGATGCTCCGGGGTCCGTCGCCCACGAATCACATCGACCCAGCAACGCATGCCGCCAGGTTCGGCGAAGCAGGTGCGCAGGCAGCTGGCGACGTTGACCGAAGCCATGAAAGCCGCGCAATCCGGCTCCACATCCGCGGGGCCGAAGACGATGACATCGCCCGGCAGCACCGACTCGGGGTCCACCAGCTCGATATGCGAGAAGCGCTCGCGGTGGACCCGTTCGGCCAGCAGCCAGTCGGTCTCGTTGTTCTCCTCGACGGACATGACCTGGAGATCGGATGGGCAGTCATCGGAATGATGCAAGGTGACCGTGACATTGCGCGCGGCCAGCACGTGCCGCAGGCGCTCGGCCAGACCGAACCAGGGAGTGGCTTCGTTCAGGCCTTCGTAGACCAGCCCGATCAGCTCGGGCAATACCGTGAGGCTGGCGCCCGGGGCTTGCATCACCGGGCGCCTCAGGACAGCGACAGACTCAGCTGCCATACACCTTCTGCGCCGGCACGGCTTCGGCCAGCAGGCGTTCCACCACCGCGCCCAGTTCGCCGGGCACGTAACGAGCGCCGTTGTCGAACTCGGGACCACGACGCCAGCCGTCAGCGATGGAGAGCTTGCCACCTTCCACTTCGAACATGCGGCCGTTGACCTGCTGGGAGGCTTCGGAGCCCAACCACACCACCAGGGGCGCGACGTTTTCCGGGGCGAAGTAGTCGAAGCCGTCTTCCGGCTTCTTCATCACATCGGCGAACACCTGCTCGGTCATGCCGGTGCGGGCGGCCGGGGCCAGGGCGTTGGCGGTGATGCCGTAGCGCGCCAGTTCGGCGGCCTGCACCAGGGTCAGGGAGGCGATGCCACCCTTGGCGGCGGCGTAGTTGGACTGGCCGATGGAGCCCTGCAGGCCGGCGCCGGAGCTGGTGTTGATGATCCGCGCCTTGACCTCCACACCGCCCTTGGCCTGCTCGCGCCAGTGCTTGACGGCGTGGCTGGCGAGGCAGAAGTGGCCCTTGAGGTGCACCGACATCACAGCGTCCCAGTCGGCTTCGGTCAGGCTGGCGAACATGCGGTCACGGCAGATGCCGGCGTTGTTCACCAGCACGTGCAGGTCGCCGAAGGCTTCAATGGCGTGGCGGACGATCTCGCCGGCGGCGGCGTAGTTGGTGATGTCGCCGTTGTTGGCGACGGCCTGGCCGCCCTGGGCGCGGATTTCGGCGACCACGGCTTCAGCGGCCGGCAGGTTGATGTCGTTGACGACGACCTTGGCGCCTTCGGCGGCGAAGGCCAGGGCATAAGCCCGGCCCAGCCCGCCGCCGGCGCCGGTGATGATGACGGAGCGGTTTTGGCAGATTGGCATTCTTGGAATCTCCGGATAGTCCGAGTAATAGGTGGCTACCCTCACCCCAACCCTCTCCCTGAAGGGAGAGGGGGCTGTCCGTGCAGTGGTGTCGTTCGGCGCGGACTGCTTGTCTCCCCTCTCCTCTTCAGGGAGAGGGGCCGGGGGTGAGGGCCAGCGGCGTCAGAGTCTTTCGATGATCGTCACGTTCGCCTGCCCGCCGCCTTCGCACATGGTCTGCATGCCGTAGCGGCCGCCGCTGCGGTCCAGTTCGTGGAGCAGCGTGCACATCAGCCGGGTGCCGGTGGCGCCCAGGGGGTGGCCGAGGGCGATGGCGCCGCCGTTGACGTTGGTCTTTTCGTGGGGATAGCCGGTCTCCTTGAGCCAGGCCATGGCCACCGAAGCGAAGGCTTCGTTGATCTCCACCCGGTCGATGTCGTCCAGCTTCATGCCGGCGCGCTTGAGCGCGTATTCGGTGGCCGGGATGGGTGCGGTAAGCATCCAGACCGGGTCATCGGCGCGCACGCTGATGTGCTGGATGCGCGCGCGGGGAGTGAGGTTGTAGCGCTTCAACGCCGCCTCGGAAACCACCAGCAGGGCACTGGCACCGTCGCAGGTCTGGCTGGACACACCGGCGGTGACGCGGTCGCAGCCGAACAGGGTTTCCAGTTCGGCCATCTTCTCCAGGCTGGTCTGGCGCGGGGTTTCGTCGTGCTCGACGCCGGCCAGGGGCACGATCTCGCGCGTGAAGCGGCCTTCTTCGATGGCTTTCAGGGCGCGGCGGTGGGATTCCAGGGCGTAAGCTTCCAGCGCCTCGCGGGTCAGGCCCCACTTCTCGGCGATCATCTGCGCGGAGCGGAACTGGGTCGGCGGCACCTTGCCGTAGCGCTTCACCCAGCCCTCGGAGCCGGAGAAGGGATCGGTGAAGCCCAGGGGCTCGGCGGCGGTCATGGCCGACGAGATGGGAATCTGCGTCATGGTCTGCACGCCACCGGCGACCACCACGTCCTGGGTGCCGCTCATCACCGCCTGGGCGGCGAAGTGCACGGCCTGCTGGGACGAACCGCACTGGCGGTCGATGGTGGTGCCGGGCACGGCCTGGGACAGGCCGGCGGCCAGCCAGCAGGTGCGGGCGATATCGCCGGCCAGCGGGCCGATGGTGTCGACGCAGCCGAAGATCACGTCATCGTATTCGTCGTCGGGAATGCCATTGCGCGCCACCAGTTCGCGCAGCACATGGGCGCCCAGGTCGGCGGCGTGGATCTGGCTCAGGCCGCCCTTGCGCCGGCCGGTGGGGGTGCGCAGGGCGTCGACTATGTAGGCTTCGGGCATGGGTACCTCGGTTGTTCAAGTTCGGAGTGAAGGGTGGCTTCCCTCACCCCAGCCCTCTCCCAGAGGGAGAGGGAGCCGTCCGTGCAGCGGTCGAGTCTGGCTCGGGCTGCTTGTCTCCCCTCTCCCTTCAGGGAGAGGGGCCGGGGGAGAGGGGCTGGCGGTCAGAACGTATTGCCCGCCCCGGGCTGCACGGCACTGGAGAACAGCGCCTCACGAATCCGCGCCTTGTGCCAGCCGCGGTCGCCCCAGACCTTGTCCAGGGCCCAGGCGCGCTTCATGAAGATCTGCAGGTCCACTTCCCAGGTGTATCCCATGGCGCCGTGGGTCTGGATGCCGTTCTTCGCCGCCAGCAGGGCGGCCTCGGTACAGGCCAGGCGGGCATGGGAGACCTGCACGTCCTGCTCCGGCAGGTTGTGGGCCACGGCATAGGCGGCGCGGTAGAGCGGGCCCTTGGCGAACTCGATCTGCACCGCGACGTTGGCCATCAGGTGCTTCACCGCCTGGAAGGAGCCCACCGGCTTGCCGAATTGCTTGCGCTCGAAGCTGTAGTCCACCGCCAGGTCCACCATGCGCTTGGCCAGCCCGAGGAGCTGGGCGGCGGTGCCCAGGGCGCCGCGGTTCTGGGTGGCGGCCCAGAGCGCCCTGCCCTGCTCGCCCTCGGCGACGCGGGTGGCGGCGGTGGGGGTCCACTGGACGCGGAAGAGCTGGCGGCTCGGGTCCACCGACTCATTGCGCACCAGACTCACCTGCTCACGGGGTACGGCGTGCACTTCGTCCCCGTGGGGCAGCAGCAGCAGCCCGGCCACGTGGGCGTCGGCCACCAGGGGGTTGCCCGGCTGGCCTACCGCCAGGCGCGTCTGGCCTTCGGCGATACGCGCCAGCCACTCGCCCGTGAGGTCGGAGCGCGCCTCCAGGGCGCCCAGCAGCGGTACACCCACCAGCATGGTGTCCACCAGGGGCTCGGGCAGGCCGGCATAGCCGCATTCCTGGGCCAGCAGGACGAAGTCCAGCTCGTTCATGTCCAGGCCGCCGAAGTCTTCCGGCACGGTGGTGGCGGTGAGGCCCAGATCAGTGAGCTGGGCCCAGAGTCCGTCGCTGCGGCCGCTCTCGTCCTGCCAGAGTTCGCGGATGCGCTCCGGGGTCACTTCGTTGGTGAAGAACCCGCGCACGTTTTCCTGGAACAGCAGTTGGTCGTCGCTGAATGTGAAGTCCATGGCGCCCCCGTTATGCGCGCGGCATGCCGAGCATCCGCTCGGCGATGATGTTGCGTTGGATCTCGTTGGTGCCGGCGTAGATGGGGCCGGCCTGGGCGAACAGGAAGCCGTCCAGCCAGTGGCCGACGTCGCCGGCATCCGGCGCCTCGGGCAGCAGCTCGCCGCGCAGGCCGAGGATCGACAGCGCCGTCTCGTGCATGCGCTGGTCCAGCTCCGACCAGAAGATCTTGTTGGTGGAGGATTCCGGGCCGATCTTGCCGCCCTTCACCAGCCGCGAGGCGGTCATGTAGGTGTTCAGGGTGTAGGCCTCGGCGTCCAGCCAGGCGCGCATCACCGCCTCGCCGATGGCCGGGTCCTGGTCGGCCGCTTCGCGGTTGTCCTGGTAGAGCTTCACCAGGCGCCGCGCGGTTTCCTGGAAGCGCGCCGGCGAGCGCAGCATCAGCCCGCGTTCGAAACCGGCGGTGGACATCGCCACGTGCCAGCCCATGCCCTCCTCGCCCAGCACGTTCTCCACCGGTACTTCCACGTCGTCGAAGAAGATCTCGGCGAAGCCCGGCAGGCCGTTGAGCTGCGGGATCGGCCGCACGGTGATGCCGGGACTGTTGAGCGGCAAGAGGATGAAGGTCAGGCCGTGGTGGCGGCTCGAATTCGGTTCGCTGCGGAACAGGCCGAACAGCCAGTCGGCCCAGACCGCGCGGGTCGACCAGGTCTTCTGGCCATTGATCACGAAGCGGTCGCCACGGCGCTCGGCGCGGCAGCGGATGGCCGCCATGTCGGAGCCGGCGTTCGGCTCGGACCAGCCCTGGGCCCAGACTTCCTCGCCCGTGGCCATCTTCGGCAGGAAACGCTCACGCTGCGCCGGGGTGCCGAACTCCATCAGGGTCGGGCCGAGCAGGAAGATGCCGTTCTGGTTCACCCGGGCCGGGGCGCCCGAGCGGTAGTACTCCTCTTCGAAGATCAGCCACTCGATCAGGTCGCAGCCGCGCCCGCCGAGTTCCTTCGGCCAGGTCACCATGCCCCAGCGGCCCTCGTTGAGTTTCGCTTCCCAGGCGCGGTGCTGGGCGAAGCCTTCCTCGCAGTCGAAGGACTTCAGCGGCTCGGCGGGCACGTTGGCCGCCAGCCAGGCGCGGACTTCCTCGCGGAAGGCCTGTTGTGCCGGTGTGTAGGTCAGTTCCATGGTGTTAGCCCTTGAAGTTGGCGGCACGCTTGTCGACGAAGGCATCGCGGGCTTCCTGGGAGTCCAGCGAGCGGTAGGCCTGCAGGGTGAAGCCCTGCTCCCAGCGGTACTTGTCCTCGAGGTTGCCGTCTTCGATACCGGTGAGCGCTTCCTTGGCCAGGGCGATCATCTCCGGGCTCTTGGCGGCGATGGCGCGGGCGATTTCCAGCGCCGCCTCGCGCAGTTCCTCGCGCTTCACCACGCGCTCCACGGCGCCCAGGCGGTAGGCCTCGGCGGCGTCGATCATCTCGCCGGTGAAGTACATGTGGCGCACCTTCTGCACCGGGAACAGGCGCTGCAGGTGGGCGCCGCCGCCCATGGCGCCGCGGTCCACCTCGGGCACGCCGAAGCGCGCACAGTCGGAGGCGACCAGGATGTCCGCCGCGCCACAGAGGCCGATGCCGCCGCCGAGAATGAAGCCGTGCACGGCGATGATCACCGGCTTGGGATTGCGGTGTACGGCCTTGAAGCTGTCGTAGTTGCCCTTGTTGACGGCGACGATCAGGTTCGGGTCGGCAGCCAGTTCCTTGATGTCGACCCCGGCGCAGAAGCCCCGGCCCTCGGCGCGGATGAGGATGACGCGAACCTCGGGCGACTCGCCGAGGCGTTCCAGCTCGGCGGCGATGGCCGCCCAGCCCTTGCTGTCGAAGGCGTTCACCGGCGGATGATCGAAGACCATCTCGGCGATTCCGTTGTCCAGCGTTACATGAAACGGATTGCTCATCCGACTATCCCCCAGTTGTTTGTTTCTTATTCCGTCCGGCGGCACAGCTCGGCGAGACGCTGCTCGGCCTGCTGCACGATGGATTCGATGAGTTCGGCGCAGCCCGGCAGGCTGTCGATGGCGGCGGCGATCTGCCCGGCGGGCAGCACGCCCTCGGCCGGGAGGCCGTCGACCATGGCCTTCTGGATCACCATGGGCGCGTTGGCGGCCATCAGCGTCTGCGCGGCGCTGAGGCCGTCATTGCTGCCGAGCTTGAGTGCGCTGCCGAGCAGCTGGGCGATGCTGGCGCCGCTATGGCGGCGATAGGCCAGGGCGCTGCGCAGGGCCAGCAGCAGGCGCTTGAGGCCGCCCGAGCGTTCCAGGCCGTCCAGCAGTTCGTTGCGGATCATCCGTTGCGGCAGGCCGTCGATGGCGCGGCTGATGATGATCGCGGCCGGGTCGCGGACCTTCAGGTAGCGTTCCAGGGTGGCCGGCGGCACCGGGCTGTCGGCGCTCATCAGGAAGCGCGTGCCCATGGCGATGCCCTCGGCACCCAGGGCCAGGGCAGCGAGCAGGCCGCGGCCGTCCTTGAAGCCGCCGGCAGCGACCACCGGCACGTCCAGCGCGTCCACCACCTGGCCGAGCAGGATCGAGGTGGGTACCGAGCCGGTGTGGCCACCGCCCTCGCCGCCCTGCACGGTCACCGCATCGGCGCCCATTTCCACCGCCTTCTGCGCGTGCTTGAGGGCGCCCACGGTGGGAATGCAGACCACCCCGGCGTCCTTCAGCCGGGCGACCATCGCCTTGCCCGGCGACCGGCTGTAGCTCACGGCGCGCACGCCGTGCTTGAGCACCAGCTCGACGATCTCGCCGGCATTGGCCTGGTACATGTGAAAGTTGACGCCGAAGGGCTGGTCGGTGAGCCGCTTGGTTTCGAGGATGGCTTCCTCCATCTTCCAGGGCTCGATGGTGGCACCGGCGAGGAAGCCGAAGCCGCCGGCGTTGCCGGTGGCGGCCACCAGTCTCGGATCGGCCACCCAGCCCATGGCGGTCTGGATGATCGGGTAGCGGCAGCCGAGCAGTCGGGTCAGGCGGGTGTCGAGGGAGATCGCCATCACGCCTCCGCCGAATTGCGCTGGGACTGGGCCATGGCGCGGGCGTCGTAGCCGCCCAGCTTGTCGCCGCTGACCAGTTCGTTGTGCACGTGGGCGAAGTGGTGCAGGCCGAACACCATGTCCATGGTGGCGCGCTTGCCCATCAGGTCTTCGGCGTTGTTCACCGCCTGCTTGGTCAGCTGCAGGCCCAGGCGCGGCATCTGCGCGATGCGCCGGGCCACGTCCAGGGTCACGTCCTCCAGCACGTCGCGGGGCACCACCTTGTTGACCATGCCCATCTGATAGGCGCGCTCGGCGCCCATGCGCTCGCCGAGGAAGAGGAACTCCTTGGCGATGCGCGGGTTCAGCTCATGCACATGGGCGAAGTACTCGACGCCCGGAATGCCCATGCGCACCACCGGGTCGGAGAAGTAGGCATCCTCCGAGGCGATGATCAGGTCGCAGACCCAGGCCAGCATCAGCCCGCCGGCGATGCAGGCGCCCTGGACCATGGCGATGGTCGGCTTGGGCATGTCGCGCCAGCGCCGGCACATGCCGAGGTAGACCTCCTGCTCGCGGGCGTAGAGGAATTCGCCGCCCGGCTTGTTCACGTGGTCGTACCAGAGGCTGGCGCGGTCGAAGCTCTGGTTCACGTCGCGGCCGGGGGTGCCGATGTCGTGGCCGGCGGAAAAGTGCTTGCCGGCGCCACGCAGGACGATGACCTTGACGGCGTCGTCGTCGCAGGCGCGGCGGAAGGCCGCGTCCAGCGCGTAGGTCATGCGCGAGTTCTGCGCGTTGTGGTACTCGGGGCGGTGCATGGTGACCAGGGCCAGCGGGCCCTGCACCTCGTACTGCACCACCTCTGTTTCGGCCTGTTCGTGGTTCATCTGCGCGGCTCCGCCTCAGTGGGTGGTGGCCCGGGCGCGCACGCCCGGCGGGTTGTCCTTGAGCTGGCTGGCGCGCAGGTTGTGCGGGTCCAGTTGCTGGATGAGGATCAGTTGTTCGAGGGTCGGCGCGGCGGTGGTCGGGATGTCATCCGGCACGTGCAGCGGGAAGCTGGTGGCGTCCTGCACTTCCTGGACGGTCACGCCGGGGTGCAGGGAGCGGATGCGCATCTGCCGCTCGGGGCCCTGGAAGTCCAGCACGCAGAGGTCGGTGACGACCAGGCGGATGTCGATCTCGTCCAGCGACCAGCCACGGGCCAGGCGCGCCGGGTTGTAGCCGACCGAGGACACCACATCCACTTCGCCCTCGACGAATACCCGCTTGTTGTGGCTGGGCACCATGAAGGAGTTGGCGTGGCTGATGGAGTTGCCGGGGAAGCCGCGCACGCCGAGCATCTGCGATTTCGGTTTGGCGTGATCGCCGATGCAGGAGATGTTCGCCTGGCCGAAACGGTCGATCTGCACCGGCCCGACCAGGGCATGGCGACGGCCGCTCCAGACGTTGTCGAAGATGCGCGAGAAGCCCATCCAGCTGTCGACCCGGGGCCGGTAGCCGCCACGCGGCCCCAGCGGCACCGGCTCGGCGACCATGAAGGCCTCGGAGTCGGTCATCATCAGTTCGGCATTGCTGTTGAGCATGGCCAGGGAAGCGGCCAGGCGCTGCAACACACCGATGCCGGTGGCCAGTACTTCGCCGTCTTCGCGGAAGGTTTCGGAGGCGGCGCAGATCATCAGCTCTGCAAGGCTGTAGGCTTGATTGGTCGGAGTCATCTGGGCGTCCTCAGAATACGGGAAGCGGCAGTTTGCGAATGGCCTCCAGGCCACCGACGCGGGCGAGGTATTCCTCTTCGCCACAGTTCACGTACTGCTCGACATAGGCCTGCCAGCCCTCCGGCTCGGCGGCCGAGGCGTTGTAGGCCTTGAAGTGGGCCACGTCGAAGCCGTACAGCGGCGCGCAGGAAGACGGATGCGCGCCGCCGGGCAGGTGCACGACGCCCGTGGTGCGGTTGCGCTCCCAGAACACCTTGCGGGACTGCTCGGGGTCGGCGTGGAAGAAGTCGCTCGGCACCAGCTCGTCGCAGCTCACGTAGGCCTTGTCGGCGGCACGCACGAAGAGATCGTCCATGTAGTGGTCGGGACCACTGATTTGGCACACGCCACGGGCGTCGGCACGATCGACGTGGATCAGCGCCGCATCCAGCTTCAGGGCCGGCATGGCGACCCAGTCACGGCTGCCGTCATAGGGCGAGGTGACCAGTTTCAGCTGCGGGTTGATCCGCAGCACGTCGGTGCCCAGCCCCACCTGGGTGGGGATGAAGGGCACGCGCATGGCGGCGGCGCGCAGGCCGAGCAGCAGCATGCCTTCGTCGATTTCCATGACCTCCACCGCGCCTTCCTGGCGGGCCTTGCGGAAATAGGGTTCCAGCGGAATGAAGTCCAGCGAGACGAAGGCGTACACCAGCTTCCTGACCTTGCCGGCGGCGCAGAGCATGCCGACGTCGGCGCCGCCGTAGGCGACCACCGTCAGGTCCTTGAGGTCCGAGCGCAGGATCTCGCGGATCAGCGCCATGGGTTTGCGTCGCGGGCCCCAGCCACCGATGCCGAGGGTCATGCCGTCGTGGAGCTGGCCGACCACGTCGGCCGCTGTCATGCGTTTGTCCATTGCTGTTCCCCTCAACGACGGCCGACGCTGAAATCGTGGCCCCAGTAACTCACCACGGTGCTCTCGAACGGCAGGTGGCGATCCCAATCCATGACCTTGCCGCCGCAGCCGTACTCCAGGTCGAAGCCGCCGGGGGTCTGCATGTAGAACGAGGTCATCTCATCGTTGGTGTGGCGCCCCAGGGTGGCCGAGAGCTTCACCCCGCTGGCGTGCATGCGGTCCAGTGCGCGGCCCACGTCGTCGAGTTCGGCCACCTCCACCATCAGGTGCACGCAGCCGGACGGAATCGGGCACTCGAACAGCGCCAGCGAGTGATGGCGGCCGTTGTTGCAGTGCAGGAAGTGGATGCGTTTTTCCGGCTCGGCGGGATCGGGGGTGAAGCGCACCTTCATCAGGTCGGAGAGGCCGAAGCCCATGACCTTCTCGTAGAAGTCCAGGCAGCGGTCGAAGCTCGGCGCCGGGATCACCGCGTGGCCCATGCCCAGGTCGCTGGTGACGAAGCCGCTGACCCCGGCCGGGGAAACGAAGGGCGCGAAGTCCTGCCGCGCGCCCCAGAACAGCTCGTGGCGGTTGCCATCCGGATCAGCGAAGCGCGCCAGCTCCTGCACCTTGCGCAGCCCGGCCTCGGCGGCGCTGCCACGCTGCACCTCGACGTCGGCCTGCTGCAGTTCGGCGATGGCCTGCTCGAACGCGGCCTTGCCGGCCACTTCCCATCCGCAGGCGCCGTAACCGTCGCGCCCGGCCTTTTCCACCAGGATGCGGTAATGGCGCTCGTCCATCTTCAGGTAGAGCGCCTCGTCCGACGCAGTCTCGACCATCATGCCGAGCACGCCGGTGGCGTACTCGCGCCAGCGCTCCAGGTCGGTGCAGGCTACGGTGACGTAGCCCAGGCCACGGATATCCATGCGGTTCTCCTCATTCTCGTTCTCGCCCCGCGTAGCGGGCGCAGGGCTCTATGAGGAGGGATTTAATCGGCTGCCCCCCGGGGAGGCATCGTCCGATGGGACTAGCGCGAAAGGCGCTCAGGACGGGGGCTTTGGCGCTTGCAGGAGGGGAATTGGAAGGTGCCGGCGGGGCATTTCGCGATAAGCGGCAATCGGCCTGAACGGAAATATTCATAAGTCGAGCCAGACCGCACTAACGATTATTCGAATTTGTTTCTTGAGTGTTTCCATGAAACCAGACAGAAACATTCAAGCCACACGCAATTACAAACAAGAATACAGTTCGTTACATGCACTTCAAATGGGCACAAACACAGGAATAATGCATGCCAATCATAGCGTTACAAACTACCAGTCATCTTGGAGTCAACCATCTATCCGGCAACTTCAGATAGCGCTGGAGAACTTCCTCAACACCCTTAATATCCGCACTCGGGGGATATCAGGGGGTTTTAAGAGGAAGACACAATGAAATCCGCACTAACCACCACTGCCTTTTCCAGCCTGCTGTTTTCTGTTGTCGCGTTCACTTCGTTACAGGCATTCAGTGCATCTCTTCAACCGGCGGACCAGCAGCCGCTTCTGATGCTGGCCGAAGGAGGCAGTGATCGTCTTGTGAACTATCGGGAGCTGCAGGCAGTACGCATGCAGACGACCGATGACGAAAGCAAACGCTTCGCCACGCTGGTCGAGGAGAAACCGACGGCAGCCGGTTCCGGGACCGCCGAGGAAGAGGCAGGACCGGCCGCGAAACCCGCAGCCGGCGATGAATCAGACACCCACGATCAAGGCGTGGATTACCAGTATTGATCCGCAACTGGTGAACCCTTCGGACGCGCAGCACCCGCGCCGCGGAAGGACACCGCAAAGCCCCGGCCCAGCGCCGGGGCTATCGACCAACCAGCGGCTTCAGCTCACCTCGCCCGGAACCCGCGCCAGCTCCCGCTCACGCAATTGGCCCTTGAGGACCTTGCCGGAGGCATTGAGCGGCAGGCTCGCAACGACCTCGATACTGCGCGGCACCTTGTAGTTGGCCATGCGCTCGCGACACCAGGCGATCAGATCCCCAGCCACCAGGCCAGCCCCGGGACGCAGCATCACGAAGGCCTTGCCCACTTCGCCGAGGCGCTCGTCGGCCACCCCGATCACCGCGGCCTGGGCCACCGCCGGGTGCTCCATCAGCAACCTCTCGACTTCCGCCGGATAGCAGTTGAAGCCGCCGACGATGAACATGTCCTTGAGCCGGTCGGTGATCCGCAGGTAACCGCGCTCGTCGAGCGCGCCCACGTCGCCGGTGTGCAGCCAGCCCTGATCATCCACGGCCTCGCGGGTGGCCTCGGCGTCATCGAGGTAACCCTGCATCAGGTTGTAGCCACGGATCAGCACCTCCCCCGCCTGGCCCACCGGCTGCGGGTTGCCTTGGGCATCCACACAGCGCACTTCGATGCCCTCCAGCGGCCGGCCACAGGTGGTGGCCACCGTCAGGGCATCGTCGCCCGGCCGGCAGACGGTCGCCAGGCCGCAGCACTCGGTGAGGCCGTAGGCGGTGACGACGTGGCGAAACCCCAGCTCCGATCCCATCCGCTCGACCAGCACCGGCGGCACCGAGGCGGCCCCGGTGACCGCGACACGCAATGAGGACAGATCGAAGTCACGCCGGCGCGGGTGCTCCAGCATGGCGGAATAGAGTGCCGGAGGCCCCGGCAGGAAGCTGACGCGGTCCTCTTCGACCCGGCGCAGCACGGCTTCGGCCTCGAAGGTTCGCTGCGGCAGGATGGTGGCCCCGCGGATCAGCGCGGCGAGCCAGCCGGCCTTGAAGCCGAAGCTGTGGAAGAACGGATTGACGATCAGGTAGCGGTCGCCCGCCTCCAGGCCGACGGTCTCGCCCCAGCTGTCGAACAGCCGCAGGTTCTGCCCATGGGCGCAGAGCACGCCCTTGGGGAAGCCGGTGGTGCCGGAGGTGAACATCAGGTCGGACGGGCTGTCACCGTCGAGGGCGGCGATGCGTTGTTCCAGCGCCGCATCGGGGACCTGTCCGGCCAGGGCGAGGAAACCCTCCCAGGTGCAGTCGCCGCTGCGGGCGGACTCGACGACTATGGTCTGCCGCAGGCCATCCAGCGGCTGGTTCGCCAGCAGGTCCGGGTAGTAGCTGCCGAGGAACTCGCCGATGCTGAACAGCACGCGCGTGCCGCTGCGCCGGAGGATGTCCGCGGCTTCGGCACCTTTCATGCGGGTACTCAGTGGCACCAGCACGGCGCCGGCCATCAGGCTGCCCAGTGCGGCGACCAGCCAGTGATGACTGTTCGGCGCCCAGATGGCGACGCGTTCCCCCCGTTCCAGCCCGAGGGCCAGCAGGGCCCGTCCCGCCTCGCGACTGAGGCGTTGCAGCTCCCCATAGGTGATCTTCAGCTCGCCGTCCTCGATGGCGGTGCGTTGCCCGTGGCGGCACGCAGACAGTGCCAGGGCGGCGGGAATGCTTTGTGGTTTGGCGGCGGGCAGACTCATGGCTGGCATTCCTGCGGATCGGCGATTTCGCCCAGGGCCGGGTAGTCGGTGTAGCCACGGGCGCCAGGTGTGTAGAGCGTCGAGCGGTCGAACCCGCTGAGTGCGCGCTGCTCGTGCAGGCGCTGCACCAGGTCGGGGTTGGCGATGAAATGGCGAGCGAAGGAAACCGCCTCGCCCTCCCCGGCCTCGATGGCCCGCGCGGCGCTGCGGCCATCGAAACCGTCATTGAGGATCAACGGCCCACGGAAATGCCGGCGCACCAGGGCGAAGGCGTCGAGCCCGGCCTGGGGTGAACGGCTGACCTGCACATAGGCCAGGCCGAGCGGGTCCACCGCATCCAGCAACGCACCGTAGGTGGCGGCAGGATCGTCGTCCTGCATGTCGTTGTAGGGATTGCCGGGGATGATCCGCAGGCCCACCCGGCCAGCGCCGATCGCCCCGGCCATGGCCTCCAGGGTTTCCACCGCGAAACGGATGCGTTTGGGCAGCGAGCCGCCATAGCCATCCTGGCGCTGGTTGCTGCCGGCCAGGAGGAACTGCATTGGCAGGTAGCCGCTGCTGCAGTGCAGCTCCACACCATCGAATCCCGCTTCGCGGGCATTCAGCGCCGCCTGCCGGTATTGCTCGATCACCTTCACCACTTCCGCGGTGTCCAGGGCCCGCGGCACCTCCATCGGTACCATGCCATGGCTGTCGCTGAACAGGTCGCCCCGCGCAGCGATGGCCGAAGGCGCCACGGTTTCGGCATCCGCCGCCTTGTTGTGGCGGCTGGCGACACGGCCGACGTGCATCAGCTGCAGTACCGTGCTCGCGCCGCCGCGCTGGCGCACCTCTGCGGTCACCTGGCGCCAGGCCTCGACCTGGCCTGGCGTGACGATGCCCGGCGTGCGGCAATAACCCTTGCCATCCAGGCTGGGATAGGTGCCTTCGGCGACGATCAGGCCGGCATCGGCACGCTGGCCGTAGTAGGCCGCGTGCAACTCACTCGGCGCATCGAAGGCGTCGGCGCGGCTGCGCGTCATCGGCGCCATGACGATGCGGTTGGCCAGGCGCAGTTCGCCCAGTTGCACCGGCTCGAAGAGGCGATTGAAGCAAGTGGGTTCGACACGGGACATCAGCGCACCCTCACCCGGGGCGCGGACGAACCCCGCCGCATGCGTTCGAGGAAGGCGTCCAGCGGCGCCGGTTCGGCCACTTCCGGCAGGGCATCGCCGGGCTTGTCGTTCCAGAAGGCCTTCCAGCTCGGCCACAGCTCGTGCCAGGAGCCGTCATAGGGCTCGCGGCCCGGCCAGCGCATCTTCTTCTCGCCGATCGGCGGCTTGTTCAGATCGCTGGCGTAGAGGTAGCACGGCAGGCGCCGGCGGAAGTACCAGCGTCCATCGATGCGCTGGTAGTCGTCCCAGTAGAGCATCTGCATGATCACCCACTCGGGGCCGGCCTCGTGCTCGTTCTTCGAATAGACCACGCCGCTGGCGTTGTCCGGGTCCTTGAACTCGATGATGTGGCCGCCGACATGGTGCGAGGTGGTGCTGAACTGCAGGCGCAGGGTGTCGTCGATCCAGGCCTTCAAGTGAGCGCGGCCGACCTTGTCCTGGCCGACCTTGATGTCTTCGGGGAACAACCCGACCCAGGCGTCCAGGTCACGCATGTCCAGGGCCAGCGCGTACTTGGCCGGCAGCATGCGGATTTCCTCCAGCGATTCCAGCCGGTCCAGGCGCGCCTGCAAGCTTTGCTCGTTCATGGCTTTCTCCCGGATCAGCGCTGCGAGGAAATGTTGCCGCCGTCGACGACGATCTCGGCGGCGTTGATGTAGCTGGCTTCGTCAGACAGCAGGAAGCGCACCACCCGGCCGATCTCCTGCGGCTGGCCCAGGCGGCCGAGGATGATCCGGCGCTCGAAATGACCGGGCCGCGCCGCCGCGATCGGCGCCACCATCGGCGTGAGGATCTGCCCCGGCGACACCGAATTGACGCGAATGCCATCGGCGCCCAGGGCGTCGGCCAGCGAACGCACCATCGACAGCATGCCGCCCTTGGAGGCGCTGTAAGCCGGAATCAGCCCGTTGCCGAGGGTGGCGTTGATCGAGGCGATGCCGACCACCGCAGAGCCCGGATTGGCGCGCAGGTCCGGCAGCATGGCCTGCACCAGCAGCGCCATGGCGCGCAGATTGACGTTCAGCACCATGTCCCAGCTGTCCGCCGTCAGATTTTCCAGGCCGCTCTGGTCAACGACGCCAGCGGCATGCACGAGGGCGCCCGGCGCACCCAGCTCGGCGCGGGTAACGTCCAGGGCCGAATCGATGGCCGCCGGATCGCGCAGGTCGATGCCCACGCCCAGGCAAGGCACGCCGTACTGCTCGGCAAGACGCGCCGCCACGGCCTGGGCTTTGTCGGCCTGCAGGTCCCAGATCGCGACCGGGCGCTTCACGGCCGCCAGCGCCTCGGCAGTGGCCTCACCGATACCGGAAGCACCGCCGGTCACCAGCACCGGGCTGGTTGGAACATTCAGTTGGATCTCCATGGGTCACGCCTCGCTCAGGGCCGATCTGATTTCAGTGGAGGTCGCCGAGGTGTAGTCGCTGGCGCCGACGTTGAGTTCGCAGGTCTTGCCGCCATCGACCACCAGGGTCTGGCCGGTGATGTAGGAGGACTCGTCGGAGGCGAGGAAGAGGATGGCGTTGCCGACCTCCTCGGGCTGGCCGATGCGCCCCAGCGGCACGGCCCGCGCCGTGCCGGCGGCCATCTCTTCGCTGCGCATCGCCTCGCGGGTGCCTTCGCTCCAGACGATGCCGGGAATCACCACGTTGACCCGGATGCTTTCAGGGGCGCCTTCCAGTGCCGCCGCGCGGCTGAAGTTGACGACGCCCGCCTTGGCCGCGCCGTAGGCGCTGAGGCCGGGGCTGCCGAGCAGGCCTGCCACCGAGCCCATGTTGATGATCGAACCGCCCTTGCCCTGCATCACGCGCATGGCCGCACGGGTGCCGAAGAAGGCCACGTCCAGACTGCCGCGCAGGCTCTTGTGCCACTCCTCGGTGGACAGCCCCACCAGCGGGCCCCAGGTGTAGTTCACGGCGTTGTTGACCATGATGTCGAAGCGGCCGAAGCGCTCCAGGGTCTTGCTCACAGCGCGATCCACGGCCTGTTCGTCGGTGACGTCGGTTTGCACCCAGTCGGCCTCCCCGCCCTGCGCGCGAATCTCTGCCACCACGGCTTCCAGCGGCGCCTGGCGGCGGCCGCAGACCATCACCCTGGCGCCCTGGGCGGCGAACAGCCGCGCCGCCGCCGCACCGATCCCCGTACCGGCGCCACTGATCAGCGCCACCTTGCCTTGCAGTCGTCCACTCATGGGAAGTCCTCTCAGAGCATCATCATGCCGCCGGCGGCGGCGAGGGTTTGTCCGG
Source organism: Metapseudomonas cellulosilytica (assembly GCF_049334135.1). Taxonomy (NCBI): domain Bacteria; kingdom Pseudomonadati; phylum Pseudomonadota; class Gammaproteobacteria; order Pseudomonadales; family Pseudomonadaceae; genus Metapseudomonas; species Metapseudomonas cellulosilytica. The sequence goes on from NZ_JBHZGN010000033.1 coordinate 31,102, forward strand.
TAAAAGCACTGGCTTCGTCGCTGGCCAGGAACAGGCAGGTGCGGGCGATTTCTTCCGGCTCCAGCAGGCGGCCGAGGGGAATGGCGCGCTCCAGGGCCTGCTGCCATTCGCGGGAGATCGACTGCATCATCGGCGTGCGGGTCGGTCCCGGGCAGATGGTGTTGACGCGAATGCCGCGCGGGCCGAGGTCCCGCGCCAGGCATTTGCCCAGGCCGATCACCGCGGCCTTGGACGCGCAGTAGGCCGCCGGCCCTTCGCCGCTGAGCGCGGACAGGCTGGCGATGTTGATGATCGAGCCACGCCGGCCGCTGGCGATCATCAGGCGCACCGCCGCACGGCTGCAGTAGAAGGTGCCGCCCAGGTTGATATCGACGATGCGCTGCCAACCGGCATCGGTCAGGTCGACGATCATGTCGGTGAACACGTCGGGCTCCACGCCCGCGGCCAGTTGCTCGCTGCGCCTGGCCAGGCGCTGCTGGTACTGGTCGAAGCCATCGCCCGGCACCTGGCCGACGCCGGCGTTGTTGACCAGCACATCGAGGCAGCCGTAACGCGCCTCCACCTCGGCGAACAATCTCGCCACCGCCGCGCTGTCACCGATGTCGCAGGCCCTGGCGAAACTCTTCTCGCGCGTTGCCAGTTCGGCGACCGTGCGCTGCGCCGCCGCCTCGTCGATATCCACCACCACCACGCTCGCCCCTTCGGCGGCGAATAATGCCGCGGTGGCGCGCCCCATTCCCGATCCTGCGCCGGTAACCAGCGCGACCTTGCCTTCGAGCCTCATGTCGCTCCCCCTTCTCTTGTTGTTGTGCAATGCCGTGCTCAGATCAGGTGCAGCTGGCTGCGGGCCTGCTCGGGCACCTCGGCGAGCTGCTGCCAGATACCGCCCTTGCACTCGAATACCTTGCGGCTCGGCGCAGGCAGGTCGGCGACGTCGGTGTAGAACTGCTCGTACCACTCGCGCAGCTGGTACACCGGGCCATCCCCGTCGCAGAGAATCGGTTTGTCGATGCGGGTCTTGCTGTGCCAGATCTCCACGTCCTGGAAGAAGGACTTGTGCGCCTGCCCGGCATAGCCTTCGGCGATGGCCAGGTTCTGTGCTTCGGAGAGTCCCGGCTGCTTCCTGATCTTGATGGCGTAGCGCAGCTCGAAGCTGTTCTGGTCGATCGGCACGTGGCAGTTGAGCAACAGCGAGTCGACGGTCTGCCCGCCGGCCTGCGCGGTCATGCGGGTGATGTGGTAGGCGGGGCCGAAGTAGGCGCTGTCCGCGCGCAGGCCGCTGCCGAGCAGCTCGCTGTCCTCGCCCTGGAACATCTGGTAGCCCAGGTGGCCGTCGAAGGTGTTGCAGAAGTAGCTGGCCGGGGAGCCGTGCACCGGGCCGAAATGCGCGAAGTCGGCGAGGTTGTCCACCAATTCGCGGCAGTTGGTCTGGATCACCATCTTGCGCATCATCCACTCGGTCCAGTCAGGCGAGTAGCAGGCTTCGATGCGCGGGATCTCCACCGCTGGGTCCGGTGCGCCACCTTCGGCGTCGTGCCAGACGTAGAGCAGCTGATTCTTCTCCAGGGTCGGCCAGGCCTTGACCCGCGCCCGCGCCGGCACGCGCTTGCAGTAGGGGATCGACACGCACTTGCCGTCACTGCCCCACTTCCAGTGGTGGAAGGGGCAGACCACGGCGTCGCCTTCTACGTGCCCACCGGCCAGGTCCGCGCCCATGTGCGGGCAGTAGCCATCGAGGATGCGTATCGCCCCGTCCTCGCCACGAAAAGCCACGAGGCGGGTGCCGAAGATGTTCAGCGGATGGGGTTTGCCGTCGGCGTAATCGGCGGCCAGGCCCAGGCAATGCCAGCCTCGGGCAAAGCGCCGAGCGGTTCCTTGAGCGGGAGTCGACCGTTCCATGCTGCTCTCCTGAAGGGTGTGGAAGTCGACTCGAACTATTCTTCAACGCCGCCTCCCGAACATCCCTGCCCGGGACTAGCCCACACGGGTGAGACCTGTGGTGGAACGCGCCGCGCCGTCGCCGGGACCGGCTCCGCTGGTGGACCGGTGAAGCGTGGTCCACCCTACGAAAAGCAGGCCCCGTAGCCTGGATGAACTCCGGGTCCGGGGGTGGGTTTGTCCCCGGATTGCATCCGGGCATACCGTGCAGAACCAGACCGTAGGGTGCGCCGTGCGCACCGAATCCGATGCGCGGGCGTGACCCCGGGTCTGCCGACACCCTTGTCTGGTGCGCGCGGCGCACCCTACGGGACGGGGTGTGGATAACTGTCGAGGAACTGCCCGGCAAAGCGCTCCAGGGCCGCGGCTGGCAGGTGGTTGATGCCGGCGGCGCGCTTGCGCCCTCCTCCCGTTTCGAAGCCCCGGCAGAAGGCGTCCGCCTCCAGGCCGGCGCTGGCCGGAACGCGCAGGCTGAAGGTCCAGTCGCCGTCGCTCCTGACGCTGAGCAGGCCAAGGGCGCGCCGTGGATCGCGCGCGGCCAGCTGGTTGGCCAGCACGCCGCTGACCCGCCGCGCCCAGGGCGCCGCCGGCAGGCGGTAGAGCGAAGCCCCGTCCCCCGAGTGCCAGGGCTCCAGGCTGGCGGCCTGTGCCATGTCGGCGGCGTGCCCTGCGCGCAGGCGGGCGAAGCTTGGGCTGTGCCGCACGAAGTCCAACGGGTCCGCGTAGGGCAGCAACTCCTCCGCCAGTTGCAGCGGGTCGAAGTGCAGGTCGTCCAGGCTTTCACCGTAGGCGTTGTAGTTCAGCAACAGGCCCAGCTCCTCGAGTGCGCGAACGTCCTCCTCCCCTAGCCCGTGCTTCGCGGCCAGGGCCCGGGCGGGCCCGGCCATGCCATCGCCGAAGGCCGCGGCCACGGCCCAGCGGTAATGGCGCCCCGCCAGGTAGCGATCCACCAACAGGCTGGTGCAGACGTCCGCGGCGGTGTCGATAAAGGGCTCGAAGGTCGGTTGCTCCGGCAGCTCGCCGGCGAAGTGGTGGTCGAAATAGCGCACCCGGGCGCCGGCCGCGAGGAGCCGCGCCACATCGGCGCGGTTCTGGTCCAGGGAGATGTCGAGCACCGTCACCCGCTCCCCCTCCCCGGCCTGCACCCGCTGCAGCAGGGCAATGTCGCGCTTCACGCCACTGATCAGGCGCACGCCAGCCGACAGCTCCCCGGCCAGGCGCAATTGTTGGAGGGCGCAGAGGCCGTCGGCGTCGCCGTTGAAGGCACAGTGATCGAACATCTCCATCTCCCCGTGCTCAGCGCATCAGCTCGCCGCCGTTGGCGTCCAGTTGCACACCGTTTATGGCGCTGGCGTAGTCGGAGGCGAGGAACAGCGCTGCGCGGGCACACTCTTCATCGCCCGGCATGCGCCCGCCCGGGATGCCCGCGCTGAACTCGGCACGCACCTGCTCCTCGCTGACGCCCCGCGCGGCAGCCGCCTCGCGCACGTGGGCCTGCACCGGCTCGCCCCACATCCAGCCGCAGGCCAGGCCGTTCACCCGCAGACCATGCTCGGCGAGCTCGGATGCCAGGTATCGCACCGCCACGCCCAGCGTGCCCTTGGAGACCGCATAGGCACCGCCGCCGGCATAGGGCTGGTGCACGCCCAGGGTGCTGATCATGACGATGGCGCCGGCGCCCTGGGCCTTCATTTGCGGCAGCACGGCGCGGGTCAGGTGCAGCGAGCCGAACAGGTTGACGTCCAGGGCCTCCTGCAGCAGCTCGTCCGAGCAGCCTTCCAGCGAGTCGAAGCCGCCATGGGCATAGGCGCTGTTGACCAGGGCATCGATGCGCCCGAAGCACTCCAGCGTGGCCTCGGCGAAGGCCCGGCAAGCCTTGGCGTCGCTCACATCGGTGGGCATCCAGAACACCTGGCAGTCGGTGCCCAGGGCGCGGATGCGCTGCTCCGCGTCACGCAGGCGCGCCTCATTGCGGGCGCAGATGGCGACGGCGCGAGCGCCTTCACGGGCGGCTTCCAGGGCGAGCTTGATGCCCATGCCCGGGCCGATGCCGGAAATCATCACAACCTTGTCTTTCAGCAACATGTTCGGTTCCTCTTGTTGTTGGTCTTGGAATCTCAGTTCGTCAGGTGACGAGCACGGTACTCGCCGTAATCGCGCTGCAGCCGTGCTTCGTCGAGGCCGAACGCCTCAGCGTCGTAATGGTGCGCGGCGCGTTTCTCGCGGCCGTTGGCGGCCAGCCAGTCGGTCATGTCGGCGCGCACATCCGCCGTGAGTTCCAGCCCGGCGAAGCGGTAGATCCGCTCCACCACGTCCAGCGGCTGGCTGACGGTGTCTTCGAAATGCACATCGAGGAAGGCCTCGCCGGGCGTGCCATCGCGCACCGCCATGCTGTGGCGCAGGGCGCGGGCCATGCGGCTGTTCCACTGTTCGCCGACCTGGGCCGGGTCCGCCTGGTCGCTGTAGATCTGCCAGAGGGTATGGATAAAGCTGGCCAGGGACGGAATGGTCTTGCCCGGGTCGCGGTGGGTGAGGATCACCTGGGCGCGCGGGAACACCTTGAGCAGCAATTCCAGGGTGTGCAGGTGCTGCGGGCTCTTCAGCAGCCAGCGGCGTCCGGGGGCGATGCCGCGGCGTGCCTGCTGCCATTGCAGAAACTGCAGCATCTTCTTCAGGTAGGCATAGACCTGGGTCTGGTCCTGGCGATCCAGCCAGGCGGTGTAGGCCGGCACGTTGACATAGGAGTCCATGGCACAGAGGAAGGAATGCTCCATGAGCATGAACTCTTCGTCCGGCTGCTCGGCGTCCAACGGATGGATGGTGAGGATCTGCGGGACGAACTCGATCATCGCGGCGACCTCGGCCTTTGCCCGGCCGATCCGCACCTCGGGCTGCTCCAGCGACTCGCCGGGCAGCGGTGCCGGGTAGCGGGTCTCCCACCACTGCGCCTTGCTGAACTGCGGGTCCACCGCCAGCACACGCTGCAACAGCGTGGTGCCGGTACGCGGCAGGCCGACGATCACCAGGGGATCGTCAACGGGCTGCTGGAGAATCTCCGGGTAGCGCTTGCAGTGATCCTCGATCACCAGTCGGTTGGCCAGTTGGGCCACCAGCTTCTCCCTGAGCAGGGCGCGGCCCTGGGCGGAGAGCCGGGCTTCGTCGTACAGCGCGGGCTCCAGCACCCTCAGCGCCTCGCGGAAGTCGCCGGGGCCGAAGTCATCGAGCCCGCCGGTGCGGGCGCTGGCTTCGGCCAGCAGGCTGTCCAGGGCCAAGGCGTCGGCCGCCATCATGGGATTGCTCATTGCAGCTCCTTGAGGTGGTCGAGCTTGACCACGCGGGTGGTGGGATGGGCCGGCCCCTTGGCGCCGACCCAGCGCAGGCAGTAGGTGCCGTCGGCATGGCCGGCGGTTTCCAGCCAGTTCGGCAGGCCGGGGTCGCGGTGGCTCAGGACCAGGCGCACGCCGCCGTTCGAATCGGGCTGCGCCGAGTGCTTGTTCAGGCAGATGCGGTGGTGGCGGTAGTCCAGCGACTCCATCCAGTAGTTATTGATCTGCAGGTTCCAGAAGTCGCAGTCGGGCAGCTGGTCGACTTCGATCAACAGCGCCTCGTCATCCGCCAGCTTCCAGTAGCCGTGGTAGTAGAAGATGTTCGGGTCGCCGCCCACGGCCTGGCACAGGGCCTGGTCGGCCGGTGGCAGCTGGTTGGTGTGGGCCTGGTAGCCCTGGGCCCAGTCGGCGAACAGCCGCGCGGTGTTTTCGACGAAGCTGGCGACCCGCCCGAGGCTCTGGTGCAGGCGTTCGGCACTCAGTGGCTCCGGCTGCTGCTGGCTGTCCAGGCGCTCGATGCGCAGCTGCGCGGGCTGCTCGCTGGCGCGGTCGAGGAAGGTCTGGCGCACGATCAGCGCGTTGCTCTCCGGCTCCAGGCGCACCCAGTTGCCACTGGCAGGGCGCTCCTGGCTGAGGATGAGTTCGAAGCTGCCATCGGCCTCAAGCTGCAGCTGGCTGGCGTCGAGGAAGCCGGTCTGGATCATCTTGCCGTCGCTTTCATAGCCGCCCTTCTGGGTACCGAAACTGAGGTAGGACACGCTGCCGCGACGGCCGCTGACACGGTACTGATGCTGACCGTTGAGGCGTGCGTACTGGTACAGGTTGTCCGGGTTGTCGGCGCCGATCTTGGCCGTCTCGTGGGACGGCGAGAAGAAGCCGGGGAAGTCCGGGTCGGCGAACTCCAGGTGCATTTCCAGGGCGATGCGCAGCAAGCGGGTGAGGTAGCGGAAGCCCTCGGCGCGGGTCTGCGTATCGGCGGGCGCTTCGGCCCGCAGGATCTGCTCGCCACAACGCTTGAGCTGGTCGCAGAAATCGCTCCAGACCTGCCCGGTCACTACCTGCTGTTCGATTCCATCTGACGACATGTCGGTCTCCTCTGGTCCGGCGGAACGCCCGCCGCTTGAGGCACCTTAGGGAGGCGGAGGGCCCGAATTCTTCGTCTGAGCGGACTAAACAGGGGATGGGCGACTTCGTAGGATGGGTGGAGCAACGCGATACCCATCAACCACTGCTGATGGGTATCGCAGGCTCGCGGAACGCCGCCCGACCCATCCTACGGATAAGCGACGCGCGAGGGTTCTAGTCCACCCGGACGAGGAACGGGGCGCGGCGTGCGCGGAGCATCGGCCGGATCGGTGCCGCGCGGTGCGGCGCCCGTTCCCCGAGGAATTCCCGATGCATGACGAAAAGAACCTGGTCCGCTCGCTGACCGTGGACATCGCCGCCCCCGCCGAGCTGGTCTGGTCGGTGCTGGTCGACCTCACGCGCTACCCCGAATGGAACCCCTTCACGGTCAAGGTGGAATCGAGCCTGCGCCTGGGTGAGCCGGTGAACCTGTACCTGCCCAATCCCGCCAGCCCCGGCGAGCTGGTGCATGTGATCGAGCAACTGGTGGCCTTCGAGCCGGCGCGCCTGCTGTCCTGGGAAATGTTCGCCAGCGCGAGCAACCCCGACGCCGCGCGTCGCGACCAGGTGATCGAAGCCACCGGTCCGGAAAGCTGCCGCTACTACACCACCGACCAGTTCCTCGGCGCCACCGCCGACCAGGTGATGGAACTGCACGGCCCCTGGGTCAAGCAGGGCTTCGATGCGGTCGCCCTGGCGGTCAAGGCACGGGCCGAATCCCTGTTCGCCGCCAACCGCTGAAACCTTGTCCGGTCAGACGAAGAACCCGGAGCAACGCATTCCCTAACGTGGAAAAAAGCCGGTCCGCACCATGCGGCACCGGCTCCACCCAACGGAGTCAAGCGATGCTCACACACCTAGAACGGCTGGAAGCGGAAAGCGTCCAGATCATCCGCGAAGTGGTCGCCGAGTGTGAAAACCCGGTGATGCTCTACTCCATCGGCAAGGACAGCGCAGTGATGCTGCACCTGGCGATGAAGGCCTTCGCCCCGGGCAAGCCGCCCTTCCCCCTGCTGCACGTGGACACCACCTGGAAGTTCCGCGAGATGATCGACTTCCGCGACCAGACCGCCCAGCGCCTCGGCCTGGAGCTGCTGGTGCACGTCAACCCGGAAGGCGTCGAACGCGGCATCAACCCCTTCACCCACGGCTCGGCGCTGCACACCGACATCTGGAAGACCCAGGGCCTGAAGCAGGCGCTGGACCTGCACGGCTTCGACGCCGCGTTCGGCGGCGCACGCCGCGACGAGGAGAAGTCCCGCGCCAAGGAGCGGGTGTTCTCGATCCGCTCCGAGCAGCACCGCTGGGACCCGAAACAGCAGCGCCCCGAGCTGTGGCGCCTGTACAACACGCGCAAGCGCAAGGGCGAGAGCCTGCGGGTGTTCCCGCTCTCCAACTGGACCGAGCTGGACATCTGGCAATACATCTACCTCGAAGGCATCCCGATCGTGCCCCTGTACTTCGCCCAGGAACGTCCGGTGGTACGCCGGGACGGCACCCTGATCATGGTCGATGACGAGCGCCTGCCGCTGCTGCCCGGCGAAACGCCCGAGCTGCGCAAGGTGCGCTTCCGCACCCTGGGCTGCTACCCGCTGACCGGTGCCATCGACAGCGAAGCCGACAGCCTTCCGGCCATCATCCAGGAAATGCTGGTGAGCCGGACCTCCGAACGCCAGGGCCGACTGATCGACAGCGATTCGTCCGGTTCCATGGAGAAGAAGAAGCAAGAGGGGTACTTCTGATGACCGCGATTTCCAACCTGGACCAGTACCTGCAGCAGCAACAGCGCAAGGACCTGCTGCGCTTCATCACCTGCGGCAGCGTCGACGACGGCAAGAGCACCCTGATCGGGCGCCTGCTCTATGAAACCAAGGTGCTCTTCGAAGACCAGCTCGGCCAGCTGGAAGCGGACTCCAAGAAGCTCGGCACCCAGGGCGGCGAGCTGGATTTCGCCCTGCTGGTGGATGGCCTGGCCGCCGAGCGCGAACAGGGCATCACCATCGATGTCGCCTACCGCTTCTTCGCCACCGACAAGCGCAAGTTCATCGTCGCCGACACGCCCGGCCACGAGCAGTACACCCGCAACATGGTCACCGGTGCCTCCACCGCCGACCTCGCGGTGATCCTCATCGACGCCCGCCAGGGCCTGCTGCCGCAGACCCGCCGGCACAGCTACCTGGTATCCCTGCTGGGCATCCGCCAGGTGCTGGTGGCGGTGAACAAGATGGACCTGATGGGCTATTCGGAAACGGTCTTCCGCAATATCGAGGCCGAGTACCGCGACTTCGCCGCGAAGCTCGGCCTGACCGACATCCAGTGCATCCCCCTCTCCGCGCTCAAGGGCGACAACCTGCTGGAGCGCAGCGCCGAGATGCCCTGGTACCAGGGCCCCAGCCTGCTGCAGCACCTGGAAAGCGTGCCCCTGGACGACAGCCGCGCGAGCCGTGCGCCCTTCCGCCTGCCGGTGCAGTGGGTCAACCGCCCCAACCTCGATTTTCGCGGCTACTCGGGCAACGTGGCCGCCGGCAGCATCCGCGTCGGCGACCCCATCCGCGTGCTGCCGTCGGGCAAGCAGAGCCGCGTGAGCGGCATCCTCGGCATGACCGGTGAGCAGCAGGAAGCGCTCTGCGGCCAGGCGGTGACCCTGACCCTGGAAGACGAGATCGACATCAGCCGCGGCGACCTTATCGCCCTGGCCGACGCGCCGCCGGCGGTGGCCGACCAGTTCGAGGCCACCCTGGTGTGGATGGGCGAGGAGCCCATGCTGCCCGGCCGCCCCTACCTGATGAAGATCGGCTGCCGCACCCTGGGCATGAGCTGCGCCACCCTCAAGCACAAGGTCGAGGTCAACAGCCTGGAACACCTGGCCGCCAGGACCCTGGAGCTGAACGAGATCGGCGTGTGCAACCTCGGCCTGGACCAGCCGATCGCCTTCGATCCCTATGGGGATAACCGCGACACTGGCGGCTTCATCGTCATCGACCGGCTGACCAACCAGACCGTCGGCGCCGGCATGCTGCACTTCGCCCTGCGCCGGGCGCAGAACGTGCACTGGCAGGCCATCGATGTCGACGGCCAGGCCCGCGCCGCGCTGAACGGCCAGACCGCCCGCGTGCTCTGGTTCACCGGGCTTTCCGGGGCCGGCAAGTCGACCATCGCCAACCTGGTGGAGCGCAAGCTGCACGCCCTGGGCCGGCACACCTACCTGCTCGACGGCGATAACGTGCGCCACGGCCTGAACCGCGACCTGGGCTTCAGCGAAGCCGACCGGGTGGAGAACATCCGCCGCGTAGCGGAAGTGGCGCGGCTGATGCTGGATGCGGGCCTGATCACCCTGGTGTCCTTCATCTCGCCGTTCCGTGCCGAGCGTGAACTGGCCCGCAGCCGGGCCGGCGAAGGCGCCTTCCTGGAGATCTTCATCGACACGCCGCTGGAACTGGCCGAACGGCGCGACCCCAAGGGCCTCTACCAGAAGGCCCGGCGCGGCGAACTGAAGAACTTCACCGGCATCGACTCGCCCTACGAGCCGCCGCTGGCGCCGGATATCCGCATCGACACCAGCCGCGAGTCGGCGGAAGAAGCCGCCGAGCGCATCGTGGAGTACCTGCTGGGGCTCTGACGCCGCCACCTCTGTCCGAACGGGCACACCACCTTGTAGGGGCGAATTCATTCGCCAAGCAGGCCTCAGGCCTGCCCTTGGGAACATCCGGGGCCGCGTTGCGGCCCATGGCGAATGAATTCGCCCCTACAGGTCATGCGAGGCTTGCCACCTAGGCCAAACGGACGATTTATCCACAGCCCTGACGGCCAATACTCCGTCCATCCAGCCCGACAACCACAACAAGCGAGGCGCGGATGCACAACCTCGAACACGCCCATGAACTGGCGGGGATCGGCGCCCGCGAACTCAGCGAACTGCTGGCACTGACCTACCGCGGCCCGATGGAGCCCACGCCCTGGGCGAGCCTGCTGGAAGAGCTGCGCCTGCGCCTGGACGCGAGTTTTCTCACCCTGGTACTGCGCAACCCTGCCCACGAGCGGCCGGGGCTGATCGTCAACGCCTCGATCCACGGGCCGCATCTGCCGGGCGAACCCTCCTACAGCGAGCACTATTACTCGATCTGCCCCTTCCTCGACTGGCCCGTCGATCAGGTCGCCAGCGCCGACGAAGTCATGGGCAGCGACGCCTGGCAAGCCCACGACTTCTACCGTAATTACCTGCACCCCCTCGACCTGCGCTACGTGCTGGTGGCCAACATGCGCACCGCCGCCGGCATGCACTGCGCGCTGTTCGCCTGCCGCGGACATGGCGGCAGGGACTTCGACGCCGGCGAGATGGCGCTGATCCGCCTGCTGCAACCCCACCTGCAACAGGCCGTGGACCTGCATTCGACGGTGGACGAACTGGATTCCGAGCGCCTGCTCTACGCCGCCACCATCGACCGACTGCTGGTGGGCACGGTGATCCTCGACGAAGCCGGCAAGGTGATGCGCAGCAACCAGGCGGCGCAACGCCTGTTCGCCGCCCGTGACGGCATCGAATGCCGGCAGGAGAAGCTTTATGCCTTCGCCGGCCAGGACAACCGTAACCTGCAACGGGCCATCCTCGCCGTGCTGCAGCACCACCAGCACGGCAAGGACGACTGCGTCGAGGTGCTGACCCTGGCGCGCCCCACGGGGGAAGTGCCGCTCAATGTGCTGCTGCGCCCCATCGCCCTGAACTACGAAGGCCAGGCCACCGACCGGCGGCCGGCGGTGGCGGTGTTCATCCGCGACCCGAGCGATTCGCCCCAGGCCTCGCGACGCCTGCTGCGCAGCCTGTTCCAGCTGACCCGCACGGAGACCGAGGTGGCGATGCTGATGATGGACGGCCTGACCCTCGACGAAAGCGCCGAACGCCTGGGCGTGTCGCGCAATACCGTGCGCGCGCATCTGCGCGGGGTGTTCGCCAAGACCGGCGCGACCCGCCAGGCGCAACTGGTGAAGACCCTGCTGAACAGCGTCGCCTCGCTGGCTTGAACGCATCTCTGTGCGGTAATCGATACAGGATTGTCAGTTGGTCCGGCATCTTCCGTTCTACGGTCCGGCTCGTGATAAAACGCCTAGCCCGTTCGAACGATGAGCGGGCCGACCATCCGGGCAACGCTGTATTCCCGGACCAGTTGATTCCCCGCGACCGGGCTTGAATTTCGCGGGGCTGCAGGGTGAACAACAATTATGAATGCATCCGATTTTTCACTTGATGATCTCAGCCAGCTGATCGAGCAGATCTACCAGGGGGCCAGTGAAGAACTGCCCTGGCAGCGCAGTCTCGAACAGCTGCGAACGGCCCTGCAGGCCAACTACGTGACCCTGATCCTGCGCCCCAGCACACCGGGGGACCCGGGCTTCATGGTCAACGCGGGCCCGGTCGAGACCTGGGCGATATCCGCCTACAGCGACACCTACTATGCCCTGGACCCCTTCGTCGGCCTGCCAGAGGGCGAAGTTCATACCGTGGCTGAACTCCTCGGCGAGGAGCGCTGGCGCCAATCGGCCTTCTACCTCAACTTCAATGCGCCACTGGATGTGTTCCACATCATGGGCGCCGACCTGCGAACCCCGGATGGCATCGAGTGCCGGCTGCGTATCTGCCGGCCCCATCAGGCGAGCCCGTTCAATGCGCAGGACAAGGCCTTCTGTGTACGCCTGCTGTCGCACCTGCAGCGGGCCGTCAACCTGCATGGCCAGCTCAAGCGCAGCGAGGTCCAGCGCCAGCTCTATGCCTCGGCCGTCGAGCGCATGCAGATCGGCACCATCCTCCTCGACAACAATCTGCAGGTCCTGGAAACCAATCAGGCCGCCAGCGATCTGCTGGACGAGGGCGATGGCCTGAGCCTGTCCAACGAACGGCTCGGCGCGGCCTACCGGCGCGACAACCAGGCCTTGCAGCGCCTGGTCAAACTGGCCCTGGAAGAGCGCCAGAAGGCGGGGCCGCAGATCGCCGAAGCCATCACCCTGCAGCGACCATCCGGACGCAGCAGCCTGGGCGTGGTGGTGCAAAGCCTGCCGCGTGAGGAAAGCCTGGAAGGCCGGCACCCGGCGGTGGCGGTGTTCCTGCGCGATCCGGAACGCCGGGCGCCGGTGCAACAACAACCGCTGCGCCAGCTGTTCGGCTTCACCCCCGCCGAGGCCGCCCTGGCCATCCAGCTGGCCCATGGCGACACATTGGACGAAGCCGGCGAGCGGCTGAATATCCGGCGCAACACGGTGAAGGCCCACCTGCGGGCGATCTTCTCCAAGGCCGGCGTTACCCGTCAGAGCGAACTGGCCTATGTCCTGCACAACAGCGTGGCGGTGCTTGGCGGCAGTGCCGCTGGCACCGGAAGCTAAAGGGGTCCGTAGATCGGTTGTGGGGGCGAATTCATTCGCCAAGGGCTGCGCAGCAGCCCCAAGCTGACTCCCGGGCCGAACCTGCGGTCCGGTTGGCGAATGAATTCGCCCCCACAGAAAAGCAGCTCGATGCCAGGCCTGATGCCTTACCCCGCCATCTTGCGCAATGCGTCCTTGGTCACCTTGCCGGCTGCGTTGAGCGGCATGGCGTCGACCAGCAACGCGCGGCGCGGCACCTTGTAGTTGGCCATCTGCTCGCGGCACCAGGCGAGGAAGGCCTGGGTGTCCACCTGCTGGCCCGCGGCGGGTAGCAGGAAGGCCATGGCCACCTCGCCCAGGCGCTCGTCGGGAATGCCGATGACCGCGGCCTGGGCCACCCCCGGATAGCGCAGGATGACCTGCTCGATCTCCGCCGGGTACACGTTGAAGCCGCCGGTGATGAACATGTCCTTGAGGCGGTCGGTGATGCGCAGGTAACCGTCCTCGTCGAGCACGCCGACATCGCCGGTGTGCAGCCAACCCTCGGCATCGATGGCTTCGGCGGTGGCCTCGGGGTTGTTGAAGTAGCCCTTCATCAGGTTGTAGCCGCGCACCAGCAACTCACCCGGCTCGCCGGGCGGCACCGGATTGCCGGCGCCATCCACGCAGCGCACTTCCACATCCGGGAAGGCACGCCCCGAGGTGGTGGCCACCCGCTCGGCGGAATCCCCCGGACGGCAGATGGTGACGAAGCCGCAGGCCTCGGTCAGGCCGTAGGCGGTGACGATGGTCTCGAAGCCCAGCTCGCTGGCCATGCGCCGGACCATTTCCACCGGCACCGAGGCCGCGCCCGTGACCGCCACGCGCAGACTGGAGAGGTCGTACTGCTGGCGATCGGGGTGGCTGAGAATCGACTGGTACAGCGTCGGCGGGCCGGGCAGCACGGTGATGCGTTCGCGGGCGACGCGTTCCAGCATCACCGGTACATCGAAAATCTGCTGCGGCAGGATGCAGCAGCCGCGCATCAGCGCCGCCAGCCAGCCGGCCTTGTAGCCAAAGCTGTGGAAGAAGGGGTTGACGATCAGGTAGCGGTCCCCGGCGCGCAGGCCGACCATGGCGCTCCAGTCGCGGACGATGCGCAGGTTCTGGCCGTGGGCGGTCATCACGCCCTTTGGCTTGCCGGTGGTGCCGGAGGTGAACAGCAGGTCGGACAGACTGTTCTCGTCCACCTCGCTCTCGCGCACAGCGAGTTCCGCGGGAGAGACTTCGGCGCCGAGGGCCAGGAAAGCGTCCCAGGCCAGGCAGCCGGAGGCCGCGCCGCGCAGGCAGACACGATGGCGCAGGTCCGGCAGCGCCTCGCCGGCCAGCAGCGCCGGGTAGTCGGTGCCGAGGAACTCGCCGATGACGAACAGCAACCGGGCACCACTCTCGCGCAGGATGAAGCCGGCCTCGGCGCCCTTCATCCGGGTGTTCAGCGGCACCAGCACGGCGCCGACGCTTTGCAGGGCGACGGCGGCGACGATCCACTCGTGGATGTTCGGTGCCCAGATGGCGACCCGCTCGCCGGCCTGCACCTCAAGCGCCAGCAAGGCACGGGCGGCCTGGCGGCGCAGTTGGTCGAGGCGCTGGTAGCTGATGCGGGTGCTGTCGTCCTCGATGGCCATGGACTCGCCGTAACGGGTCGCGGCGGCGGCCAGCAGTTCAGGAATGGTCAGGGCGCTTTCCAGGTCGGTCATGGGCTTTTCTCGGGGCGCAACGGGACAACGGCCGGGAAGAGCCGGCCGTGGTGGGAATCGGAAATCAGGCTTGCGGCGGTGCGAAGCGGCGGCCGGCGGAGAAGCCGCCGTCCACGGCGATCATCTGGCCGCTGACGAAGGAGGAGTCGTCGGAGGCGAGGAACAGCGCCACGCTGGCTACCTCTTCCGGCTGCCCGGCCCGGCAGAGCATGTGCTGCGAGGCGAAGTAGGCGTGGAACTCCTTCTGCTCCTTGACCATCTGCGTCATGGGGGTGTCGATCAGCCCCGGGCACAGGCCGTTGACGCGGATGTTGGCGTAGCCGTAGTCGATGGCCATGGAGCGGGTGAGCTGGCTGATACCGCCCTTGGCGGTGTTGTAGGCGGCGTTGCCGTCGCAACCCTGGAGGCCGAAGATCGAGCCGAAGTTGATGATCGAGCCGCTGCGCTGGGCGACCATCTGCGGCAGCACGTGCTTGCTGGTCAGCATGCTGCCGGTGAGATGGATGTCCAGCACGCGGCGCCATTCCTCGGTGCTGGTCTCGGTGATGCTGCCCCGGCTGGCGATGCCGGCGGCATTGACCAGGGCGTCGACGCGGCCGAAGCGCTTCACCACTTCGTCCATCACGGCCTGCACCCGGTCCTCGTCACGAACGTCCAGGGTCATGAACAGCGGCGCCGGCTGCAGCCCTTCCAGGCTCGCGGCAGCCTCAGGGCGCGGCTCGCCCATATCCAGCCCGACCACCTGTGCGCCTTCCTCGGCGAAGCGGCGTACGCAAGCCAGGCCGATACCCGATGCGCCGCCGGTGATGACGGCGACCTTGTTCGCAAGACGTGCCATGGTGATTCCTCGCTCTTGTTCTAATGGGAGTGGAGCCTGCGTCGCAGTCTAACCCCGGAGGGTTAGGCTGTTGATCGTCCGTTGAGACTACGCCCAGGCTCAATGTGGGAGCGATTTCAATCGCGAAAGCCGCATAGCGGCCGTAGGGTGGATCACGCTTTACCGATCCACCACCGACGCCCACCGGAAACACTGCCGGTGGAAGTGAAAAGCGACTTCCACCCTACACACTGCGCCACCGGGTGCTAAAAAAAATACCCGGCCGAAGCCGGGTATAAAGGCACAGACATACACGCTCAATACCACCCGGCAGGGCGGCAGCTCCCGGCTGTCACTCCGGGAACCTCAGTTTCAGCCGCGCGCTGCCCGGGCGGCCCTGGCACGCCAGGGTCCAGCCTTCGGCCAGTTCGGCGGGGCTGAGAATATCGTTGCGGGAAAGGACCACTTCGCCCTCCTCCACCTTGCACATGCAGGCGCCACAGAAGCCCTCCTCGCAGGAATAGGGCGCATCCAGGCCGGCATTGCGCATGCTCTGCAGCAAGGTCTCGCCGGGCGTCCAGGCCACTTCCGCGAGCACGCCGTCCAGCTCGACCTGGACGGATTCGACCTCGACACCACCCGCCTCGACCGGCTCGGCGACCACCTCATCCGGATCGGGCGGCGAGACGAAGCGCTCCACATGGATGCGATCCATGCTCTCACCGGCCGCGAGCAAGGCCCGCTCCACCGTATCCATGAACGGCCCCGGCCCGCAGATGTAGAACTCCGCACCGGCGTGGCCACGCACCAGTTGGCGCACTTCGCCGTCCGTGAGGAAGCCCTGCACCGAATCCAGCACATGGATCACTTCCAGCTGGTCGACGTGGGCCTTGGCCAGCGCCTTCAGCTCATCGCGGAAGATCACCGAGGACTCGTCGCGGTTGGCGTACACCAGTTTGATGCGGCGCTGGCTGGTCTTCAGCGCCGACTTGAGGATGGAGAACACCGGGGTGATCCCCGAGCCGCCACCGAACAGCACCAGGTCATGCTCGCCTGCGCGCAGGTGGAAGTGCCCGGCCGGCGGCAGGACGTCCAGCCGGTCGCCGGCACGCACCTGGTCGTTGAACCAGTTGGACACCCGGCCGCCGTCCACCCGCTTGATGGTGACCTTGGGCAGGCTGTCGCAGTCCGGCGAACTGGACATGGAGTAGCAGCGCGTCAGGCGCTTGCCGCCGAGCACCACGCGAAAGCTGAGGAACTGCCCCGGCTTGTAGCGGAAGCGATCCTCCATCCCCGCCGGAATCCGCAACACCACCGAGCGGCTGTCGTGGGTCTCGGCGATCACCTCGGCCACTTCCAGCTGGAAGCCGCCGGACTGCTGGGGTTCGATTGCCAGTGGCTGCGCGCTGCCCATGTTCATCTCCGGATCAAAGCAGGCCGCTGACGGTCTGCGCGTTATCGATGCGCAGCTCGCTGCCATTGATGAAGCGCGACTCGTCCGAGGCCAGGAAAACCACCAGGTTGGCGATGTCGCGCGGGGCGCACATGCGGTTCTTCGGGTCCTGGTCCAGCACGTCCTGCGGCACATCCTGCAGGCCAGTCAGGGGCTGGGTCATGGGGGTGTTGATGCCGTCCGGGTGCACGCTGTTGCAGCGGATGCGGTAGCCCTGCTGCTTGCAGTGCACCGCCACCGAACGGGTCAGCGCGGCCACCGCGCCCTTGGAGGCGGAGTAGGCGCAGAAGGCCGGCATGCCACCCAGTGCCGCCACCGACGACATGTTGATGATGGAGCCGCCGCCGCTGTCCTTCATCGCCGCGATGGCGTACTTGCAGCCGAGGAAATAGCCGTCGCTGTTGATCCGCTGGATCTTCTGCCAGAGCTCCAGGCTTGTGTCCTCGATACTGGCCAGGGCGAGGATGCCGGCGTTGTTCACCAGCACGTCGAGGCGGCCGAAAGTCTCCAGGGTGAGCTTGATGACGTGCTGCCAATCGGCCTCGCTGGAAATGTCCTGGCGAATGAAAATGGCGTTCTCGCCGATCTCCGCGGCCGCCTGGCGACCGGCCTCTTCATTGAGGTCGGTGAGCACCACCTTCGCCCCCTCGCTGGCCAGCAGCTGGGCGTCTGCGCGCCCCGCACCACTGGCGGCGCCGGTGACGATGCAGACCTTGCCTTCGACTCGTTTCATTGTTGTTCTCCTTGGGAAGCCTTGGCAGCCCGGACCAGACCGGCCACCTGGGCGCCGGCACGGCGCCCCGAGTAGACGCAGTCGGCCAGGGACAGGCCGGATACGTAAAAGTTGGAAGCGACGCCCACCGCATTGCGACCGGCGCTGAACAGGCCGGGAATCGGCTGTCCGTCCTGGTCGAGCACCTGGCCACTGCGCTCGCAGACACGCAGCCCGCCGAGGGTGATCACCGGGCAGGGGTAGAGCTTGCTGGCGAAGGACAGATCCAGGGCGTACCAGGGACCTTCATCCATCGACGCGAGAAAGCCGCGGGACTTGCCGAAGGCATCCTCGCGATCGCCCCGCGCGGCGGCGTTGTAGGCCGCCAGGGTCTGCTCCAGGGCATCGCGGGGCAGGCCGATGCGCTCGGCCAACTGGCCGATGCTGTTGCCGCGCCGGGCGTTGAACAGCAGGTTGAGCAGGGCCGGCAGGCGCTGGAAGGACCAGACCTTGCCCGGTCCGATCTGCGCGAAGGCCTCGCGGAACAGGGCACGGTTGATGATCAGGATGGCGCGGCCACCCTGCTCTTCCACCATGGCATGGCCCAGCTTGGCGCCGTAGACCTCTTCGTTGCAGTAGCGCTGCCCGGCGGCATTGACGATCACGCCCTTGGCCCAGGCCAACGGCGGGTTGATGAAGCGCCAGGCGCTGACCTTTTCCATGCGCTGCAGGGCGCCGCCGGCGCTGTGCCCCAGGCGGATGCCGGCGCCATTGCAGCCGCTGGTGCCCAGCGGCAGGCCATCCAGGTAGCGCGGCGCATGCACGGTGAGCATGGCGCGGTTGAACACGAAACCACCGGCAGAGAGCACCACGCCATGCCCGGCACGGATCAGCCGACGCTCGGCATGGGCCAGCTCCAGCGCCCTGATCTTGCGCCGCAGCCGATCGGCCAGGGCCGGTGCATAGGGATGCACGGCGTCGGTCCAATGTGCCAGGCGCGCATGGCGCCGCGCGGCGCGACTGCCCGCCGGGATTTCCCAGGCCTCGACACCGATCACCCGGCCACTGCCGTCCACCACCAGGCGGCGCACTTCGCACTGGCTGCGCAGGCGCACGCCCTGGCGCAGGGCGCTGGCCTTGAGGGGTGTGTACAGGTTGTAGCCGGACATGCCCGAGCCGAGGGCGCGGTGCCCGCGTGGGGCCGGCCGGGCCTCGGCGGCGTAGCTCGGCACCGCCTCGTTGCCGGAGTAGTAGAGAAAGTACTTGTCGCTCGGGTAGGAGGTTTTCACCGGCGGCACGCTGCCCTGGAAGCCGGCGCCTTGCCGCTCCAGCCAGGCCAGGTTGTCGCGGCTGCGCAAACAGAAATCCTGCAGCGTCTCGGCGGACACGGCATCGCCGACTTCCTGGCGGAGGTAGGCGAACATCGCCTCAGGCGAGTCCTTCACCCCGGCCTCGGCCTGCTGCGGGGTGCCGCCACCGGCATACACCACGCCGCCGCTGCGGGCCGTGGCGCCGCCACCGGCGAAGCGTTCCAGGGCCAGCACGGAAACGCCCTGGCCGCGAGCCTCCAGCGCGGCGCAGACACCGGCACCGCCGAAGCCCACCACCAACAGGTCGGCGCTGTCGTCCCAGGCGACCTGGGCGGGGTCAGTGACCCGCAGCGGGCTTTCCGGGTGCTGCTCCATCACGGTCATTTCCGACCCTCAGCCTGCAACAGCCAGGGAAGGCGCGGTGGTGGTGTAGGCACCGTTGAGGTAGACCAGCGGGCTGATCTCGGCGCTGTTGTGGATCTCGACGATGCGGCCGATGAACACCGTGTGGGTGCCGTAGCTGAATTTGCCATCCTGCTGGCAGAGGATCGCCGACTGGGCATCGCCCAGGTAGGGAACGCCGGTGGAACTGCTGCGCCAGTCGCCACGCTGGAAGCGCGCTTCGCCCTTCACCGGGCCGCTGCACAGGTGGGATAGCTCCTCCTGTTCCAGGCCGAGGATGTTCACGCAGAAATCCGCGCCGGCATCCAGCACCGCGTGCAGGGACGCGGTCTTGTTCACGCAGATCAGCAGCGATGGCGGCTCGGTGGAAAGCGAATCCACCGCAGTGGCGGACATGGCGAAACGCTCCTGGCCGTTGCTGGTGGTGATGATGGTCACGGACTTGGCCAGACGACGCATCGCCTGGAGCATGTCGCCTTTCAGATCAGCCTGGCTCATGGCACGGCCCTCTTGTTGTTCTCACAGTGATGCCGATTCTTCGCCTTGACCCGCGCCGCAACATCGTCCGAGGGGACTAGTCACTCCGACGGTCTGCCAGGCGACCTCCCTGTAGGGGCGAATTCATTCGCCAAGCAGGCAGAAGGTCTGCCCTGCGAGGCCCAAGGGGGCAGCTGCGCTGCCCTTGGCGAATGAATTCGCCCCTACAAGAAGCAGGCCGTGCCGCATCCCATCTTCGCGTTCGTGCGTTCGCAAATGAATTCGCCCCCACAAGCCATATGGTCCGTTTGAGGGATGCCCCGCCCCTTGCCGGTTGTTTGAATGCCCGGCGATGGGTGGAAAAAGCCTTCAACAGGAGAACAACAACATGCTCGACCACGACCTGATCCGCCAACGCCTGAAGCAGCGTGCCCGCGAACTGGTGCCGGTGCTGCGCGAACGCGCGCCGCTGGCCGCGAAGAACGGCCAGCTGCCCGAAGAGACCATCCGTGACTTCCAGGAGGCGGGCTTCTTCCGCATCCTCCAGCCGGCGCGCTGGGAAGGCTATGAACTGGAACCCAAGGACTTCTTCGAAGTGCAGATGACCCTCGCCGAGGGCTGCATGTCTTCGGCCTGGGTGCTGGGCGTGGTGGCGATCCACAACTGGCAGCTGGCGCTGTTCGATGACCGTGCAGCGCAAGATGTCTGGGGCCAGGATTCGAGCGTGCTGATCTCCTCGTCCTATATGCCGGTGGGCAAGGTCACCCGCGTCGACGGCGGCTACCGCCTCAGCGGTCGCTGGGGCTTCTCCTCCGGCAGCAAGCACTGCCAGTGGGCCTTCCTCGGCGCCATGGTGCCGCCGGCCAAGGAAGGCGACGGCCCGGACTACCGCACCTTCCTGGTTCCGCGCAGCAACTACAGCATCATCGACAACTGGGACGTGATGGGCCTGGAAGCCACCGGCTCCCATGACGTCCTGGTGGAAGACGTATTCGTGCCCGAGTACCACACCCACCGCTCCATTGACGGCTTCATGCAGAACAGCCCGGGCAACGCGGTGAACACCTCGCCGCTGTTCCGCCTGCCGTTCGGTCAGATCTTCGTGCGCGCGGTGTCGTCCTCCACCATCGGCGCGTTGCAAGGCGCCATCGACCTGTTCATCGAGGCCAACAAGGGCCGGGTCGGCGTCAACGATGGCCGCAAGATCATCCAGGACCCCGGCGCCCAGACCGCCCTGGCCAACGCCATGGTCACGGTGGACGAATGCCGCACCGTGCTGCTGCGCAACTTCGAGCTGATGATGCAGCGCGCCAAGGCCGGCGAGCCGCTGACCATGGCCGAGCGGGTGAAGATGCGCTACGACTCCGCCATAGTCCCGGACAAGTGCGCCCAGGCGGTGGAAGCGCTGATGTACAACAGCGGTGCGTCCACCATCTTCCGCAAACACGGCATCAACCGCGCCTTCCGCGATATCCACACCGGCCGCGCCCACGTGGCCAACTGCCCGGGCAAGTACGCGCTCAACCTGGGCGGCGTGAGCATGGGGCTCGATAGCACCGACTTCTTCCTCTGAGGGGCGATGGAATGGCGGCCCCGTAGATACCGTCTTGCCCCTTAGTGGGCAAGGGCCAGTTTCGGATCGAATGGCCGACCCGATTTCAGCACGCCATAGGCGATGTGCAGCAGCTTGCGCATCGCCGCGCAAACGATCTGCTTGCCC